>JAXHMJ010000002.1:900000-1173084 GCA_034521575.1 candidate division KSB1 bacterium | reverse complement strand
TCGGTGCCGTCAAATATCACGCAGGATACGGTGTTTTCTGCGTGCCAGGATTCCCCGATCTGAAGAGTCAGGCTCCAATCCCGGCCGACAGGTTCATCATTCAGCAGCCAGGTATACGTCATGGTATCGCGATCCGGATCATAGATTTTAACGATTTTAAACTGTATAGCGTCGCCGATATGATGAAAAAGCTCAGACTGCTCCGGTTCAAACTCTGTAACCGTCGGGGGTGTATTTTGTCTGATGACATCAGCACTGAACATCACACCTGTACCGGAAGGTAGAGTCGCCTGAAAATAGGCGGAATCATTATCCTCGTCGAGCTGAACCTTTGCTGCAGCCTGACCGCCGCATTGCGTCGTGACCCGGCTGAGGGGTGAGGATCATTCCTCCCAAAGGAGATATAAAGTTAACAGAGGCACCGGGAACCGGGTTTTTGTAAAAATCTCTCACCAATACAATCAGAGAATCCGGCAGAGGCTCACCAGGTCCTGCTTTTTGCTCATCCCCTGACACTTTAACCAGTGAAACGGCCGGAGCGGGTTCTGCAACAAGGGTGAATACAATACTTGTATCCGGCACAAACTCGCTTTGCGCCAGATATCTGATGGCGTTCCGGCGGTTGTGCCCAGATTAACGTTCAGCGCGGCGATACCTTTGGCGTTGGTGCCGGCAGTCTGCTGTTCGGAATTTTCCAGAATCGGGTATCACCGCTTATGACACTGAATGTTACCGGCTGTCCGGACACCGGAGTGCTGCCGCGGGTCAGTTGAACGGCAAGCGGCTCAGGCAGCGGCTTGCCCACCACACCGGTGTAATGGATATTTGATGTTGCGATAAATCCCGTCTCTACAAAGCTGAATGTAATCACGGCCTGGTCCTGCAGAGTCAGGTTGTGGGCCGGGAGGTGCGCCGTTACAGTGACCCGGCCTTCTTGGGTAGAACTGATGTAGGCCTGCACCTGACCCTGAGCATCGGATACCGGGTCGGGCACAGAGACGCTTGCACGGTTGTCACTGACTCGTACCTCAACTTGTATACCCTCAACGGGTTCGGATAATTGATTTAATACCGTGACGGTGACTGTGGACGCAGCCTGACCGTCCGGGGTTATCGGTGAAGTAGCGCTGATACTGGAACGATTGAGGTCCGGCAGGTTAATATTTTGTACGGTATTGACAGTAATACGGGTCGATGCCTGGGGTGTTGAGACGATCACTGACGACTGGGTGATTTCATCTCCAAGCGATATAGTCACAGACACGCGGCCGTTGCCGTCAGTCTCAATCTGGGTCGTTTGGCTTCCGTTGATAAAACAATCACCGGTTTCAAGAGTGAATGTCACTGATTCATTCGCTACCGGATTCCCGTATGCATCTGTGAGTTGCAGGATCACCGGGTTCGGAAGCGTACTGGCTGGATATCCGGTCTGATTGTTGCCTTGAATGATATTCAAATTACGACCTGTGCCGGCTTTGGACGTCAGCGTGAAAAGGATGGGTGAGTTTTCCAGAGTGTCCGCAGAGGCTGAAAATGTGTGATTCATACCTGCGGTTGTGGATACACGGGGAGTGGCCTGCGCCAGACCGTTTGCGTCGGTCGTGACATAAAGCGTGGATTGACCGGAAAACGTCCCGCCACCTGAAATAGAAGTGAATGTCACCTGCTGGTTTGCCACCGGATTGCCGTTTGGATTTACGACCCGGACACTTAAGGGCTCTGCGAGCGTGCCGGCTGCGACCGTTTGTTGATTCCCCGAGACATACATCAGAGAGTTGGGTTCTACGGTTTCAGGCTCAAACGTCACGGTTGCCTGTTGCGCCAGGTTGATATCCGGGCCCGATACAGTAGCGGCCAAAGATTTGGTCTCTGCGCGGGTGCTGCTCAGATATGCCTTTGCCTGTCCGTTTGTATCTGTAATCTGATTCTGCCAGACAAGCGAGTTGCCGCTGCCGCTGACTGAAAGCCGGACTTTGTAGCCGCTGCCGACAGGATTATTTTGAGAGTTGCGCAGCGTCACAACAACGGTAGAGATATCCTGCCCGTCGGCAAGCTTGGGGCCGGTGGCCTGGATTTCAGAATATTGCGGATTGATATCGGCAGCCGGATAGTGCCATTCCACAGGAGAATTTTGCAACGCAGAACCGTTATGCTGGGAACCGGCCTGCAGGGTATTGGGCGCTCCTTTCAGAGAGTCCGGTGTCCAAAAGACGGATGCAATACCATTCACATCGGTCACAACAGCAGCGTATGATTGACCGTTGAGAGAGCCGTTCCCGGCTGTTATCTCGAAATTTACCGTCTGATCGCTCATGGGATTTCCAAAAGAATCATCGACACGGACTTGAAAGGGCTGTGGAAACGCAACACCGGGATTGACCGTCTGTCCGCTTCCCTGGAGCTGAACCAGGGTGGATGGTTCTCCCGCCGTAGCTGTGGCGGTAAACAGGACATTCATATCTTTGTATTCAGCGCGCACCTGCTGTTCACCGATGATTTGTCCCAGCGTCCAGTCAATGTCAGCGATACCATCCTGTCCGGTATTCACGGTGCGCTGCAATTCTCCATCAAAATTTCCGCCGCCGGTTTCAATCTCAAAGGTGATTGGCTTACCGGCTATCGGTGAACCATCATCCGTCGTTAACTGAACCTGGAGAGGCGAGGAAAGAGTGGAGCCAATGGAGCCGGTTTGAGCATCACCGGAAAATTTTTCAAGCACGTGAATGGGTTCGTCTGTGGTGAAAATACGAAGCCCGGAAAAAACCGGTTCTGTGATTGTGGGAACATTCCCATCCCCGGCCAGCCACAGCTGTCTGAATCGATTTTTTTGGTTCTCGAATGGTACTTGTGCAACCAAATTATAATTTAAATAAATCCAGAGATGATTCTGATCCCAGATGATTTGAAAATTATTTCCTTTATTTCGATCCCATTGTTGATTGGATGCAGCATACGTTCGCTGCCGGGAGTCGAGTCCGTTTGACCCTGCGTCCACTAAAAGCCCGCAGGCGCCGTTGGAGCGTTTATACTCGGTGCCCGTTCGAATGTACATCCAGGCGCCGTCCGAGTCAAAATGATCCGGCTCACCGTCGATGGAACTGGTTAACATGGCGATAACATGATCTTTGGCGCTGACATCTTCGTACAAGTTGATATTCCGCATACCAAATGACAGCCTGCCTTTCAAGGGCAGGCCGTTTTTAAAGGTGATCACAAGCCGGCTCCCGTCAACTCCTTGAAAACGGGCATACCAGCCGTCACTCACCCAGTGGCCATTGCGGTTATCCAGGGTGGCAAAATCATCGTCCTTGGGATCATTCACCCTGAGTTTGTTTGCGTAAATTTGTCTTGAAAACCAGGGTGCATCCTGTGCGAGTAGCATTAAAGGGAAGAAAACGATCAAAAAAAATATTTTTTTCATTGGATAACCAATCTTTTACAATACAATCTTCTATTGATAATTATAATATATTTAATAAATTGGGATAAATAAAATATTCGGTTTACCAGTCTCATACTATGACTTGTAGATGTATATACAGCGTTTAGGCATTAATGCGTAAAATTTCCCGGAAAGACTGTCAACGGCAAAAGCACAGGGTTCAGTTGAAATCTCAGGATAGTAATATGCGATAGAAAATGTCTTGAAATGAAAGAACTGTGTCCGGTGAGTTCCTTTATATTGATGTTCAGTACGCTTGTTTAAATCCGGAAACGGTTAAAATGATTGTGCAGCAGGACGCAGGAGCTACTGATTTCATGCAACGACTCCCCGGCATATCATGTGATTTTCATTCTAATTGATTCTATTGTACCCGGATTTCTTTGTCAGTAAAGAATTGTATAATGAATGGTTTATTGTATCTATGATACATAATCAGCCCGGATCTATAAATTAAAAACAGATTCAGATATGGGTTCCGGAATCTTTATAGATTCTAAAACACCGTAAACACTGAACACAGGGAATGCTCTGTAATACGAATTACCCCGTATAGGGTGTCACTGTAATGTTGACATTGGCGTCACTGCCGGCCTGTTCAAGAGGTCTGTTCCATTCTTCCCGGGACAGTCCGGGCGGAACCAGGATGACGGCATTCAGGGTGAACAGGGGAGTGCCGCTCATCGGGGCGGATGTAACAGCCGTATCCAAGAGCTCCACATTGATGTTTTTTTCCGCCAGTGAATGGGTGATAGAGTGCAGGATTCCTTCATGATCGGCACCTGTGACGTCAAGATCAAAAGGTACCCAGCCTTGAAAACGCGACGGTATGTCGCGGCCGGTTTCGCGTGTATAAACGTGGTAACCGTCGTCCTGCAATTTTTCCAATTTTTTTTCAAGGTCCTTCAAATGGGTTTCCGGTACGGTGACCATCAAGAGCATGGCAAACTCTCCGCCCAGGCGGGCCATCCGGCTTTCTTGAACATTTCCCTTTTTTTCCAGTATCGTTTCAGTGACCTGATCCACCAGACCCACTTGATCCGGCCCCACGCATGTGATGACGATGTGTTTGTCCATTATTGTGTTTCCTGTTTTGTGGTTCAATCAACAGTTAATTTATTGATATTACCTGTTTTTGTCAAGGAAATAAGAAGGGAGTGGAGTATTTCGGGCCCAAGGTGAACGGTTTGCGAACCCAATCATAACAAAACAAATCCATATCTTTGCTATGAATGAACATGAACACAAATCAGATGTCAATCTGCACATTATTGCGCTGCTGGAAATCAAATGTTGTGAAAAAACTGCAAGATGATTACATTACGGCATGAATAAAGAAAAAGGTGCGATTTTATGGCTTCTCCCATTATTGATTCAGTGGTATTGCTTTTTTTACTTTTAAATCCGTTTTTGATTGTCATTTACATCATAGAATTGGTTCAGGATTCAACAACTGGAGAATTCTGGAAAATCATATCACGAGCCGGCATCATCAGCTTTCTGGTATTTTCGGTGTTTTCCATTCTGGGAAACAGAATTTTTATAGAACTTTTACAGGCGCGTTTTGCTTCGTTTCAGGTGTTTGGAGGGATTGTCTTTCTGATCATCGGTCTGCGTTTTGTTTTCAACGGTCCCAAAGCGATTTTAACGCTTCGCGGTGAACCGGAACAGGTGGCCGGTTCATTGACCATGCCCATCATGATCGGACCCGGATCGGTGCAGCGCTTCTATTTTGAACGGTCAGCGTTTGAATAATATGGGCGCCATTGTTTCCGCCTTTATTGCGGTGTTTTTGTGCATCGGCACGCTGTTGCTGCTGAAAAAACTGCACGATTACGTCAAGCTGCGCAATGAAAAACTAATTGAACGCTATATCGAAGTCGCCGGCCGAATAACAGCTCTGGTGGTCGGGACCTTTTCCATTGAAATGATTATGCAGGGTGTTCGCACCTGGCTCAAAGTGTTTTAATGACAATAAACGCTTGACGGCAGGGAACGATATGAGTAAACTCAGCTGGTCACCGGGGGTGGGAAAAGAGATTTCGATTCGTCAGGTTTTCAAGGTTTTGACATGGCGGCGAATCGAGAATGCGGTGATCAATGCTTTGTCTTTCGTGTTTTCTGTGATGCGTCGCCGTCCCTGTTGTCTGGGGTCTGCCGCCGATTGTCAATATTGAACCCACCAATATGTGTAATTTGCGCTGTCCTTTGTGTGTTTCAGGGAGCGGTCGGATACGGCGTCCGCGTGGTATGATGAGTTTGGAGAATTATAAAACATTTATTAAAGCTGTTGCGGACCGAGTTGTTTATATTACACTGTATCATCAGGGAGAACCGTATCTGCATCCCAAAATAAATGAAATGGTCGCCTTTGCCAAGTCCTATAACCTGTACGTTTCTACAAGCACCAATGCGCATTTTTTTGATTCATCTTTAAAAGCAAAAGCTGTGGTGAATAGTGGTTTGGACAGCATGATCCTTTCACTGGACGGTGTGAATCCGGAATCCTATGCTCATTACAGACGCGGCGGAGACTTGCACAAAGTCATTGACGGTATTCAACAGTTAATAGCCGCTAAAAAGCAATTGAACAGCAAAACACCATATCTGTTTCTGCAATTTCTTGTTATGAAACACAATGAGAAAGAACTTGGAGATATTAAGGAATTAGCAAAAAAGCTAAGAGTAGACCGATTATTGATCAAAACGGTTCAGGTCAATAGCTATGAAGAAGCGCAGGAGTGGCTGCCTGCAGATGAAACATATCGGCGCTATGATCTGGGTAAAGAGAAATTTATCGTAATGCGGGGAAAAGGCGCGTGTCCCCGTTTGTGGATGACCACGCTTATTGACTGGGACGGCACGATTGTGCCTTGTTGTTTTGATAAAAATGCCGAATATGCCATGGGTTGTTTTACAGATGCCGGGATATTTAATCAGGTATGGACCTCGGAAAGCTATCAGCGGTTCAGGCAGCAGGTTCTGAAAAACCGCGATGCTATTTCTCTTTGCCGAAATTGTAATTATGGTATCGGATTATTTAAATAAAGGATTTGATTATGAGTGATTTTAATGAAATGTTTTACCAGGAGAACGCCAAAAACCTGATTTATAACAATCCGGAAAAACAAAAAGTGGCCCGGGAAATACTGGAACGATATACAGGCGCCAGGGCAGACGATTTTAATTCGTATATTATTTTAACAAATTTTCACAGATATATGGATGTATTTGAGCGCCGGTTTAATGGTAAACGATGTGAAGGATCGGCCATGTCTGCGGTGCATAGTCCGGAAATTAGAGTCAGTATGATCGATTTCAAAATCGGCGCTCCCACTGCGGCATTGATCATCGAGGCTCTGAGTGTGATTGATCCGCAAGCTGTTCTTTTTCTGGGTATGTGCGGCGGCTTGCACCGGTCGCTGCGCGTTGGAGATTTTATATTGCCGATAGCGGCCATTCGAGACGAAGGGGTTTCCGGCCATTTTCTGCCCACGGAAGTTCCGTCTTTGCCCACCTTTAAAATTCAAAAATTTATCAGCCAGATGCTGGTCGACGAGGGTCTGGATTACCGCACCGGCGTGGTGCATACAACGGATTACCGGTTCTGGGAATTTAATGATGGATTTAAACGCAAATTATACGATGAACGGGCTATTGCGATTGATATGGAATGTGCGGCTTTGTTTTCAGTGGGATTCGCCAGCAAAGTCCCCATTGGCGCCCTGTTGCTGGTTTCAGACCTGCCGTTAAAAAAGGGCGGTATTAAGACACAACACTCATCAAAAGATGTATTCAACGATTTTGCTGAAAAGCATATCAGCATCGGTATCAACTCGATGTATGAAATTCAGGAAAAGGGAGAGCATATTCGCCATTATCGCTGGTGAGTTGTAGAAAACAGGATGACCGGGAATGTTGTTTTTCTGTTATTCGTTATATCAATAAAAAAGGGTGATGTATGCTGCTGGAAAAATCTACGTTTGTCGTTACAGGGGCATCCGGAGGGTTGGGACGTCATATCACCCGTCATTTTTTAAAAGAGGGGGCGCATGTTGTGGCGGTAGCCCGGGATGAAGACAAGTTGCTGCATTCACTATCTGATATTGAGAGCGAACAGAATGAACGTTTGCTGCCAATCGCTGCTGATCTCACACATTGGCAGGATATCCTGAGGATGAAAGACACTGCTGTGGAGAGATTTGGTGGAGTGGATGGACTGGTACACTCGATGGGGGGATTCACAGCCGGTAAAACTCTGGCCGAGACTGAAGCAGATGAATGGGATTTTATGATGAATCTCAATCTAAAATCAGCTTTTTTGTGCAGTAAAGCGCTTTGGCCTGTTTTGCTAAAGCAGGGGGGAGGAAAGATTATAACCCTATCAGCATTGGCTGCATTGAATCCCAAAACAAAACGGGGCAGCTATCAAGTATCCAAGGCCGGATTGATCGCTTTGACAAAGTCCCTGGCGCAGGAGGGAAAGGAAAAAAATATCCAGGTGAACAGTATTGCCCCGAGTATGATCGAGACAGAAGCAAATAAAAAAGCCATGCCGGATGCTGATTCATCAAAGTGGGTTGCTCCGCTTGAAATCGCAAAACTCGCCGCTTTCTTATGTTCAGACCGTGCGGATGACATTACCGGCAGTATCGTGGAAATGCCGGGAAAATTGTAATGCAATAAAAAAAAGGGCGTTGTTGAAAACGCCCTTTTCGCTTACAAAGAGGAATTGGAAACTCCTTGCCTGGTCTTTTAGTAGCACGCTGCCTGTTTGTACTGGGTGAAAAGACTATCCCGTTTAGAAGATTCTTTTTGATCTTTGGCTGCAGACTCGATCGGGAGATAGAGTGAAAATGTACATCCTTGATTGATTCTGCTGCTGACTGTGATAAATCCTGAATGGTCGCTGATGATTTCTCTGGCGATGGTCAATCCCAGTCCTGATCCTGTCGTACCACTCATATTTTTTGTCGTGAAAAAGGGCTCGAAAATATCCTTGAGGATATTCATATCAATGCCTTGACCGGTATCACTGATATCGATCTTTACATAGTTACCTGTTTTGCAATCCGGGAAACCATTGGGTATTTTTTCCGCGTAATATTCACTCACATTGATTTTAATTTCACCATTCTCTTCAATAGAATCAACCGCATTATTGATCATATTGAGAAACACGCGCGAAAGCTGTGATCTGTTGCCATGGATATTTATGTCTTTTTCAGGCAGTTGCAGAGACAATTTGATAGACTCGGGTACCTGTGCGGATGAAACGGTTTTTTTGATTTCCGACTTTAAATCGACGCTGTAAAATTGTTGTTTGTATCGTCTTCCCATACTCAGCAGCTCGCTGATTGAGGTCGCTCATTCTAAAGCAGACATCTTCCAGGTGCTCGGCATATTCAATCGCTTTATGACCTTCAGGTAATGATATTTTAATCAGATACGGATAACTTTGCAAGGGTGTCAAAAGATTGTTAAAGTCATGAGCAATCTGACTGGCCAGTTGTCCCGCTGCTCTTAATTTATTGGACTTTTCCAGTTCATTCGTCAGGTCCTGTTCTTTGCGTTTGTCATAGAGCACCAGATATCCTGTCTGATTTTGCACACCCGGCTCTAAAATGATAACCACCTGTATCGGCAGATATGCTGCAGTTTCGGTCTTGAGATGGGCTCTGTACTGGAGAGTTTGCCTTTTTTCCTGGCGGGTTTTATAGGTTAATAATCGTATTTTGTTCTGGTCCGACTCTGCAAAATAATCCAGAAAATATTTGCCTTTGACGTTGTTTTCGCCTGTCATCTCATAAAAAGCCGGATTGGCAAACAGGCATTTTGAATGTTTAAAGTACAAGACCGGGTTGGGCATATTATTTATGAGAAACGTATTCTCATTGTCCGGCTGGTTCTCGTGTTTAATTTTCATAACCAAAAGGTGTGCAGACAGAATAACTGCCAGAACCAAAAGACCTCCGCTCCAAACAGTTGCAATAACTCCAAGATGTGCTGCGGTTGTCATTGTCATGCCGTAAAACTCCTTTTTCTAAACAACCCTTTCAAATGCTGTCTGAATGAAAAGCAACTAATGTGCCATGCAAGTCATTGATTATTTACTTGCCAAGTGTAATAATAACAATGAACGACAAACATCGGAAGGAAAAGGGCGCAATGGTTCCATGGTAACGAAATGTTACTGTTTTGTGGACAGAGTATGACATGGTAACGTTTCGTTACAGCTGTAAAAAAGCCCGGCAGTAAGGTGTGGGCCGGGCTTTGATACGATGCGTCATGAGGTATAGGGTTATGGTTAGTGGGGATTAAATTCTGATAGTTCCTTACTCACCTGCTCGGCTTTGAAATTTAGATTTATTTTTTTAAATAGTTTTTCCGCCTGTTTATATTGTCTGACAGTCTGTTCCTTATCTTCTTTTGCGCGGTAAAAGTGGGCGAACTCCAGATAAGATTCCGCTTCATTGAGGGGACTTTGATATTTTTGCGCCATATCCAGACTGTCTTTGAGATAAAGCTGTGCTTTTTGCCAGTTTTTCCGTCGGGTATACAGGATTCCCATATAACGGAATACATCGCTTTCACCGAGATGGTCGCCCAGTTTTCTGAAAACGGTCAAAGCCTGATGGCAGAGGACATTGACCAGCATCAGATCATTGATTTCAAGATAAAGTCTGCTGCGGTTCAGCTTGACATTAGCCTGTAAATGGACATCTCCAATTTCTTTGGCCAGGTGATAGCTTTTTTCGAAATACTGCCCGGCATCCGCGAAGCGTTTCAGGTCCACAAAAGTCATCGCCATATTGTGAAAGGTATGGGCCAGACTGCGTGTATGGCTGATTTTTTCAAACCGGGGCAATGCTTCGGCATAACAGGCAAGAGCTTTTCGAAATCTCCTCTTACGTTTGACGAAATTCCAAGGTTATGATAATATGAAGCCGTAAGCCTATTATTATCAAAATGATCAGACAGTTCTAATGCTTTTTGCCAATGAGTATTGGCATATTCATATTCACCGCGTTCAAAATTAATTAAACCAATTAAGTTTCTCGCTCTCGATTCTGCAACGATATCTTCATGTTCTAGGCAAATATTTAAGCATTTGTCAAGCAATTTAAATGCTTCTTGCCATTGATTTCTTCTGGCCCTGATATGGCCAGCCCATCTAAGGGCTTCTGCTTTTTCTCGGTAAAAGTCATCAGACTCACATAATTCTATTACATTTTGATAACTTTTGAGAGCCTTTTGATAGGCTCCCAAAAGCTCATAATGTGAAGCCAGCCACAATTTGATCTGTATCTCTTGAGGGCGATTTAAGAGCCCTTTAAAACGTTCGAACAGTTCTGAACTTGAACGGTCCAGGAAATCAATTCTTAACTCTTGTTCCTGTTCATCTACCAATTCATAGATTAAATTTTGCAATGACTTTATGGTGACTTCGCAAGAATTTTCACGCGGTTCAATTTGTTTTAAAAAAGTAGCTATTTTTTCCTGTATCGAAAACTGATTATTTTCAAAACTGTCTTTAGTGTTTGCCACTAGTCTCTCATTGGTTGAAGATGTTTGATTTATTAGACAACAATAATCGCATATCTGGAAAAATGTTCCAAATAGGCGATCAGCACCTTGTTTTCAACATCTGTTTTACCGCCCAATACTTCCCAGACATTGGTGTTTTCGTTGTAATACGAGATACGCAGGTTCTCTTCATCCACATTCGTCAACTCGGCGGCTTTGTAGGACAACTCTACGCGTACGGGCGAGTTGAATTGTGTTCCGTGCGGACCGAATTCACCGATACAATACTCGTCAATGGCCCAGCTGAACGTAATGCTCATGTCCTTCGGTAGATCATTGGGTTTAAAGACAATTTTACTGATACCTTGCGTGTTGTTCCCGATTGCAATGGTGCCTCCCTCCTTGGCGACAATAAATTGCTCGGCCGCTGATTTTGCCAGCGGCGCTGATTTTAGACTGAGAATTTGTACAGGCCCGATATCGGATTGCACGATTTTTCCCTGAGCGCTCTGATTGGCGCTGCTTGTGGGAGATACAGCATTGTCTGTGCTGCAGCCGGTCAAAGCAATGATGACCGCCATTAACGCTACGGCAATGATCGAGACAGATCTCTTGAAAGATTTCACGTCTTGCCTCCTTACTGTTGGTTCCAAATTTCCTCTTTGATAAGCTGTATCTCGATCAAGCAAAAGCAATGCCAAATTAGTAAAGCAGTATAAGTCTAATTAAAACAACTAAATAATAGTATGTTAAATAAACAAGATATTATATGAAATGGTAACATTTCGTTACTATTTTGTCTTTTTACTGGATACGGGGTTTAATTGAAATTTCTCGATTTTTCTGTCCAGGCGGGGCCTGGATATCTGCAGGATACGGCAGGTGCGTCTTTTGTTCCAGCCTGTTTTTTGCAAAACCATGCTGATGACGGCACACTCTGCGTCCTCGAGGGTGATCCCTTCGGGCGGGATTTTTAGCTGCAGATAATCCGTATTCGGTTTTGCGCTCATCTCAATCGGGGTTTCAGACTGGATGGTTTGCTCCATCTCTTCTCTGGAAATAACCTTGTTGTCACTCAACAGAACAATTCGTTCAATACTGTGTTTGAGTTCCCGTACATTGCCGGGCCAGGTGTAGTTGCACATAAAATCGCGTGCCTCTTTCGAAAACGACTGGATCGGGCTTTCATATTCTTTGACAAAATGCTTGAGAAAAGAGTCAGCCAATAATACGATATCTTTATCGCGCTCCCGCAGCGGCGGAACATAGATATGGATGACGTTCAGGCGGTAAAACAAATCGCTGCGAAATTTGCCATCACGGATGGCGGCCTTGAGGTCGCGGTTGGTTGCTGTGATGATGCGGGTGTTGATGCGAATATCCTGAATGCCGCCGACCCGTCTGATCTTTTTTTCTTCCAGGGCACGCAGCAGTTTCACCTGCATCTGCGTGTGATCTCACCGATTTCGTCGAGAAACAGAGTGCCGTTGTCAGCCAGTTCAAACAGACCTTTCTTGCTGGTTTTTGCGTCGGTAAAGGCGCCTTTTTCATAGCCGGATATACTCCGACTCGAGCAGGGTTTCCGGAAGGGCGCTGCAGTTTATTTCCACAAACTGTTCATCTTCGCGGCAGGTTTGATAATGAATCGTTCGGGCAATCAATTCTTTTCCAGTACCGGTTTCCCCGTAAACCAGTACCGTCACCCATTTTCGTTTTACAATTTTGGATATCAGATTAAATACTTGCTGGATCGGCTGGCTCTGACCGATGATGTTGCTGAAATCATATTCTTTTTTTTGCCGTTCCAGGAACGACTGATCGCGTTCGCGCCAGTCCTGGTAATGACCGCCGATCTCTTTTTGCAGCTTGAGCATATCCGAGTCCAGGCTCAGTACATCCCGGACTCCATAGCGTACGGCCTGAACCACAATATTCAAAGGATTATTACGGGTTATGCCAATGAGGACGCACTGCTTGAAAGAGTTCAGGGTCTGGATCAACTTTAACGGCTTTTGAGTGCTATGGTCAATATCGATGAGCAGCAGTTCGGGCGGACTTTTCTTAACATATTCCAGCAGCTTGTTGAAATCCTGAAACGGGATCAAATCGCCCTCGGCATCACTCAATGCGAACGCTGAACGTACCGCTGTTTCTTTATCCAGACTGTACAACAGTACTGTATATCGATTTTTATCGTTCATCAATCAGCTGCCATTCGTGACTATTATTGAGGAAACCGCGTATATCGATGCTTGTGTTTGTTAAATTATGATTCACGGCACTCAGATGATCCGGAATGTATAGAAAAGTATAAGGGGACTGATCAAGAATGGTTTTTTGAAACTTGTCCCAAAGGGGTTGTGCGTTTTCTGCTGAAGAGACGGTTTTTGCTTTATCGAGCAGACTGTCTATTTTTGAATTTGCAAAGCCCACAAAATTATAGCCGCGCCTGAATGGATTATCGAATGAAACAGGGAGAAAGGGTCTACTGTAAAGTCGGTGTCCCAGGTCAGAAGGACCGCATCGAAATTGTGGTCCCGGAAAACAGATTTAAGAAATGCGTTGATTTCCAGTGGTTGTATTGAAACCTCCAGACCGAATTTGCGACAACTGCGACTGAATCACTGTGGCTATATCTTTCTGCAGCTGGCTTGCGGCGTTAATGGTCAATACCAGTTCGAACGGCCGGTTGTTTTTCTCGAGGATGCCGTCCCCATTGGAATCCTGCCAGCCCTCATCAACCAATATCTGCTTTGCTTTATTCGGATTGTAGGGTATCCCTGAAAGCTCGGGATTGTAGTATCTGGATTCAGGCAGAAATGGCCCTCGAAACGGTTTGGCATATCCGGCCAGACAGATATCAATAATTTGTTTTTTGTTAATCGCCCGGCTTAGCGCGAGTCTGATTTTTTGTTCAAACCGGTCTTGTGAACAGTTCCAGCCGATGAATGAATAACTTTTGGAGCGGCTGCGCACTGCCCGGATTGAGGGGATGCGCTTGATCTGATTGAATACGGTTTGATTGAGGTGCGGCGCCAAATGTATATGCCCGTTTTTCAGGTTGGAAAGCAGCAGCATGTCATCCTGTAAGATGGTGAATACAATCCCGGACAATGCCGGTTGCTTTAACGGCCAGTATTCATTGCGTTCAAAACTAATGTGCTGGTTGGCTTTCCATTCCTTGAGTTTATAAGGACCATTGCCCACGGGCTGTGTATTAAACTCGCTTTGGGCGATTTGAGCCGCCGGTATCGCTGCAAGTATATGTTCCGGCAGAACCGGAATGTTCAAATCAAAAAATAAATCCGGGTACCAGGATTCGAGTTTGACCTGAACTGTGGTGTCATTCAACGCTTGAACTGACTGAATGCGGTCAAACCTGGATGAAGCCGGATAAGGCACCTGGGGATGCGTGGCGATCCGAACGGTGAATTCTACATCTTTAGCAGTGGTTTTTTCACCGTCACTCCATTTTATATCATCTCTCAAAACCAGCGTTAATAGGGTGCTGTCTGAATTCACTGTCCAGGATTCCGCCAATCGGGGTTCAAAGTCCAGGTCTTTGTTCAATTTAAACAGGGTCATGAACAATATATTGTTGATAACCTGCAGGGCGTTAGAATTAGATGCGGTGCAGCATCATTGAGTGAATCAAAATCACCCTTGATGGCAATTACTGCTGTTTCGTTTTGTGCATAAACAGGCGCAATGCTGTAGGATGACGGGTAGACGAGAAACAGAATAGCAATCAATATTTTCCTGTAATTATTCATGTGAATTCCTTTGATGGCATGCACAACTGTGATTCTTATTGACGGGTTTTAATTGAGGCGCTTGGCTGCAAATCGGCATCGATTCCGGACACCGCTGAACGAATGAACAACCGGTTCCGGTGATTTTATGTTTCTTTTCTGAATATGTATTTGTCTGATTCGCATCGGACAAATGATAGAATCCCGGAATAGCTTTGAACAGCATTTGGGTGTACGGGTGTTGAGGATTTGCAAATAGTGCTTCTTTGGCGGCGATTTCGACAATTTTTCCCGCATACATGACGGCCACATGTTCTGCAATTTGCGAAACCACTCCAAGATCATGGGTGATGAGGAGTATGGATAATTGCATTTCTTTTTTCAGTTCACTCAGCAGCAGCAGGATTTGCTGCTGCACGGATACATCCAGCGCAGTTGTCGGTTCATCAGCAATCAACAGTTCCGGATTTGCTGCCAGCGCGATGGCGATCAGAGCCCGTTGGCGCAAACCGCCGCTGAGTTCATGCGCGTACATTGAAAAATACTGATCCGGTGGACTCAAATATACCCTCTGCATGAGCTCAAGAGCTTTGCGTTTTGATTCTTTTTTAGATAGATGGTTATGAAACCGTATAACTTCAGCGATCTGTTTTCCTATACATATCACCGGATTTAATGCCGATAACGGATCCTGGAGCACCAACCCGATCTGCCCGCCTCGAATCCGCTGCATCTGTTTTTCCGTAAATGCGGCGATATTCTGGTTCTTCCATATTACATTACCCTGCATACGTCCTGAAGGCGGTACAAGTTTCAAGATCGATGCCGCAGTGACTGATTTGCCGCTGCCGGATTCTCCGACCAGAGCAAAAGTCTGCCTGGGCTGAATTGTGAAACTGATATGATCTACAGCCTTGATCACACGTTTGTTATTTTTAAAATAAACTTTTAAATGTTCTATCGTCAGAAATAGCTCACCTCTTTTTCGCTTGTGCAATCCCTCGCCGAGCAGATACAGCCCAACGGTGGTCAAAACAATTGCTGCACCCGGAAACACGGTAATCCACCATGCAGTCGCCAGGTACATTCGCCCGTCGCTGATTATTGAACCCAAACTCGCTGCAGGCGGCTGCACACCCAGTCCGAGATAACTGAGAGCAGATTCCAGCATAATGATTTCGGCTATTCGCAAAAGGGCAATTGCCAGCAGTGTCGGAAGCACATTCGGTAATATGTGAACAAACAAAACCCGATTTAAACCATAACCGGAGGCAAGCGCTTTGGTTATATAGGGACGGGTTTTTATGGACAAAATGTCTGCGCGTACCAGCCGGGCTATGTCCATCCAGCAGGTTAAAACAATGACCATGGCAAGAGGCGCGAGTCCCATCCCCGCCACAGCCATGATGGTAACCGCCAGATACAGTACCGGAAAAGACAGCAATACATCAACTATTCTCATGCATACAGCATCGGTGCGGCCGCCGATATAGCCTGAAAGCGCTCCATAGGTGCTTCCGAGCAGCAAACAACAGAATCCGGCTCCCAATGCAATGAACATTGAAATACGGCCTCCTTGCAGAACACGCGCAAACACATCCCGCCCCAGCTGATCTGTTCCCATAATATGATCTGCAGACGGAGCGCTCAATCGGGTGCCCGATGGATCGATTTGATCGGGTTGATAGTTTGAGAGCAGGGGACCCAGCGTAAATGCGAGTGTCATAAACAGCAATAGTATTGCGCCTGCGTATACGAGTACGTTTACTTTATTCATGGCATCAGTATGTTAATGAAATTCTCGGGTCTATGTGTCTGTAGAGTATGTCGGCTAATGCATTACCGAAAACAACCAGGGCTGCAGACAGCATATTCACCGAAAGAATGACCGGAATGTCACGTGAAAAAATCGCATCATAGGTAATGCGTCCCATACCCGGCAGTGCAAAAATAACCTCAATGATAAAGGAACCGCCTAACAAAAAAGGAAAAATCAATCCGGTTTGAGTGATCAAAGGCAAGAGAGCATTGCGAAGCGCATACCGGACAATCCGTTGATTCGGCAGTCCCGCGGCCCTGGCCTGAAGACAATACGGCTCGTGCAGGGCTGCTATCATATTCTCCCTGACGAATCGGCAGGTAGCGGCCGCGCCTGCTGTTCCCAGAATCAAGACAGGCAGTAAATAGCGGTTTATATACAGCGCCCATGTTGATCCGGCTGAAAATGTATTAAAAGCCTGATACCATCCCCATCGGAGACTACAAAAATAGAGCGCGACAAGCGACAGCCAGAAAACAGGAATTGAAATAAAAAGAATACTCACAATATTTAATATGCGGCCGGTCAGACGATTGGCGTGAACAGCTGCAAAGACTCCCCATAGCGTACCCAAAATTAGGTTCAGACAAAGGGCAGCCAGGGTAAGCCGTAACGTTGCGGGTATAGCCGTTCTGACCACATCAGCAACCGGTTGATGTTTGGCAAGTGAATAGCCCAGGTTTCCCTGCAGGCTCTTGCCAAGCCAGCGAAAATACTGAACCGGAATGCTCTTGTCCAGGCCGTACTGCTGACGAATGTCATCTAGCCTCTCGGCTGAAACATTGGGAGCAGCGTATTGGTTGACAGCATCCCCGGGCGCAAGGGCGTAAAATACAAATGTCAGAACACTGACGCCAAACAGAACAATGAGAATCTGGGTCAGCCGTTTGACCAGCCAGGGTATTTTTAGTTTGCTGCGATTGTTCATCATAGTATCTTTATAAATTACAATACTATAAAAGGTGGTTATAGGGTATCTTTGAACCGGTTTCTGCATAAATCATACCTGATCACAATAGATTTGCAAATAAATTAAGGTTCAGAGCAGCGGGTATTGGATAGAAAAGGGAGTAGTGGCAAGTGAATAAATAACAAGGAGTAAGATCAATCAATCAGGATTTCGGCCGGGGAATAACGAATCTGTTGCTTTGAAAATTGATTTTAATGTTGCATGTTTACCACAGCTGGATACTTGAATGTCTATAAAAATACTCCCTTGTGTAAGAGTAAAAGTTGATTGGCTCTATATGGTTTCGAGTGGGTAAATATTAAAAGCAGAAGCGTGAGATACAAAGGCAAGCGAAGAAAAACTCGTGAAAAAGTAACCGACATTGTCTTGATATTCGTTCTGGAAAACCGTAAATTAGAGACTAATTTATACGCTAAAAAGGAGGTCATTCTTGAATATCACACTGGACTGTATCCCCTGTACGGTAAACAGTTTTTTGCGGCTTTTAAAATCAGGGAGCATACCCGAATCTGAAAAAGAACCCGCCATGCGGCATCTTTTACAATATCTGGCGGATGAGAACTATGATCAGTCACCGCCTGATATGGCCCGGGAAATGCACCAGATGATCCGGAAATCTGAATTTCGAGGATCCCTATCATGAAATAAAAGCAGAACATAATCAAAAGATGATGCAGCATCACGATGAGTTGAAAAAGATGATCAATACTGCCGATGATCCGTTCAATATGGCATTACGAATAGCGATGGCAGGCAATGTCATTGATTTCGGCGCTCAGGAGCAACTGGATATTAGAGAAACCCTGGATCGGGTGGTGCATTCGGACCTGGCCATTGATGATTCGGAGCGTTTGCGCAGCGATCTAAAGACAGCAGAAACGGTGTTGTATGTCGGCGACAACTGCGGAGAGATCGTTTTAGATGAATTGTTTGTCGAAGCTATAGCGCATCCGAATTTGTATTTTGCAGTACGCGGCGCGCCTGTTTTGAATGACGCGACTCTGGATGACGCAAAGATGGTAGGATTGAATGAAAAGGCACAGATTATCACCACCGGGGACAATGCCCCCGGCGCGGTATGGGAGAATGTCTCAGAAGAGTTTAGGTCTGTTTTTAAAAAGCGGATGTTATCCTTTCAAAAGGCCAGGGAAACCTGGAAGGATTGATTGATATTCCGGCGCCTGTCTTTTTTATACTCGTGGCAAAATGCAACGTTATCGCTGCTCGCTTGGGCGTGAGCAAGGGAGATTTTATCGTAAAACGATCGGACCGGTATTAATGCTAGAGAAACAAGAGGCCGAAACCACGTCCCAGTAATGCAATCGAAATGGCCAGTACAATGGTAATCAGAATAGCTACCAAGGTGTGTTTCCATCCGACTTCCTTTCCCATAACGCCAAGCGTGGCCAGACAGGGAATATAAAAGACCACAAACAGTGTAAAGACCAGGATTTGAGTGTGGGTCATAACCGCCGATACGTCGGTGGTGCCGAGCGCCTGGAACAACATGAGCATGGACAATTCCTTACGCAGAATTCCGAAAATCAGGGTTGTGGCGGTTTCCGGCGGCAGGTCGAGTAACCGGGTCAGGGGAAGCAGCACCTGATTGATCACATCATCCCAGTTCTGCCATTGGGCGATATTAAGCACCAGACTGCCGACAATCAGCAGAGGCCAGGCCACAGTGATAAAATCGCGCATTCTCAGCCAGGTCTTGGCGAAGTATGACCTTGAGAACCGGTTTGTGATAATCGGGCATTTCCATAATCATGCCGGGCGAGTCCGTTGGCAGCAGGCGGCTCATAATCGAGCCTGTAATGATAATGACGATCAGGTTGAGAATATAAATTCCAAAGACAGCCAGTCCTCCCAGATAATAGCCCACCAGTCCCATAATAATGGTCATTCGGGCGGAACACGGTATCAGAACAGCAACCACTGTGGCGATGAACCGGTCGCGGGAATTGGACAAGATGCGTGTTGCCATCACAGCCGGAACACTGCATCCGTAACCGAGCAACGCCGGAACCACTGCCGTGCCGTGTAACCCGATTTTGTGCATGAGGCTGTCTGTGAGAAATGCAATGCGCGGCAGGTAACCGATATCCTCTATGACGGCCATGCCCAGCAGAAAGGGCAGGAGGTAAGGGAGTACAATAGCGATGCCCCCGACAATTCCCTGCAGGGCTCCCTGAACAATTTTGGCCCAAAATACATGCTCTGCAAACCGGGACACAATGAGATCAACACCGGCAGTCAATGCCTCCAGCAAGGGTTCTTCGACCAGGCCGCCGAACTTGAATACAAAAATAAAAAACAGCGCCAATATCCCCAACATGATCAATAGCCCCCAAACCGGATGCAAGAGCAGGGAATCGATCCGGTCAAACCAGCGTTTGACCGGAGATTTTACATCTGCCACTTTCTCAAACAGCAGCAAAGCTCCGGAGTGGCGCTCATTGGCAATCACCTGATCCGCCGGCACGCCATGTTCTGATTCCAATTGATCTTGTAAAATCGAAACTTTATGGTTGAGCGGCTGATCAGCGCTGATTTGATCTTTAAAATAGGGATCGTTTTCCAGGAGTTTAATCGAATACAGACGCGGCCGGGATTTTATGGCTGCGCTCATGTGTTCTGTCAGTTGACTTTCCAGAGATTTGATTTTTTCTTCAACATGCCGGGCCATGGGAACCGACTTGCCCCGGCAGGGAGCCTGAAAACAGGAAAACGCTGCATCAAAAAGCTCGTCCAGGCCTGTGCCCTGGGTGCTGATGGCGGGGATCACCGGGATTTGCAGAATGGACTCGAGTTTTTCCGTGTCGATTTCTATGCCTTTGCGGCTGGCTTCGTCCATCATATTCAGACAGAGGATCATGGGGATTCGTAATTCCAAAAGCTGGAGGGTAAGTTCGAGACTGCGTGCCAGCTGCGAGGCATCAATTATATTGATGATCACATCATTGCGTTCATTTAAAAGGAATTTTTTTGCTTCCTCAGCCGCGGCGTCCATGGACGTGATTGAGTATATTCCGGGAATATCCACAAGATTACAAATGCGGTTATTGATAGTAACGTGGCTTTTGGTGTATTCAACCGTTGCGCCGGGGAAATTGGTGGCCACTGAACGATAGCCGGCCACTTTGTTAAAAAGAGTGCTTTTACCGCAATTGGGCTGTCCAACCAGTAAGAATTGAGGGTGCGGGTGCAGGTTTTGCCTGGAATGCTGTTGGGTCATGTTTGATCTACAAGTTCTACAATGATGTGAGACGCCATTCGGCGTCCGAGTGCGATTGTGGAATGGCGCATTGACAAAAGTACAGGACCGCCAAAGGGACCGCCCTGTTTTACAGTGGCTTGTATCCCGATATAAATACCCAGCTGATCAAGTCTCTGTCTTATATGCCAACCTCCGATAATGCTTCTTACTTTGATCGTTTGGTTGGGCTCCACTTTATCAAGAGTAAAGTTGTCAGTCTTATGACAATGAGCGTGTTGGTGTTTTCCGTGCTTTCGATTCATAAATTTCAATTTGTGGACATTGTTCACAGGTGTTTACGCCTTTATTATAAATACTGCAGTCATGATAAACTTTGAGAATTTTATCCCAGGGTTGATTGCACTGGTCAATGAACTGCAGGAACTGATTGATTTTGTTCAGCGTTTTACTGCTGATAACATGCTCAAGTTCACACGCGTCATGATCGGCGGTTTCTTCATCAAGATCGAGAACTTTGACGAGCATGTTCTTGATCGTTTGATGCCGTGTTTCCAAATGCTCCGCCAGTTGGCGTCCCAGGGGCGTCAGGTGAATGTGACCATACTGTTTTCTGTGAACCAGATCTTTTTTCTGCAGCTGATTTAAAACCAGAGAAACGCTTGATTTGGTCACTCCACGGCGACTTGCGATATCGGTCACGCGTACAATGTGCTTATCTTGTTCCAGTGAAAAGATAACTTCTATATATTCCTGAGTGGTTGTATCAAAATCAGAGTTCATAACTGGTAAAAGTTTGGTTCATAAAACAAATAAATATATAAAAATTATAATTGAAAGTCAAGATGCATTTTTAGAGAGCCGGAGATAGTTTTGTCTTGTATTTTTTAACCAGGAGTCTTACGTTTAAGGTTGGCATAAAATGTGGCTTTAAACACGATCCTGCAAAACCGGAGCCTGAGTGCGGACCTTTATTCGGAAGTGGAAAATTTCAATTATATTGTTGCCATTATCGCTTTATTATTGTATCAATCATGGTAAATACACCTTGTTGGATAATGCCGATCTTGTGATTCATGAGGCCGGACATGTGTTTTTTTATTTTTTGGGCAATTTATTTTTATGGCCGGCGGCACGTTGATGCAGATATTGCTGCCCTCTTTAATCGTTTGGTATTTTTTAAAATCGGGTTATCTGACCGGCACACAGGTTTCTCTTTTCTGGCTTGGGCATAATTTCCTCAATATCAGCGTGTACGCCGGAGATGCAGAGACTTGGGCTTTGCGATTACTGGGCAACGGCACGCATGATTGGTATTATATGCTTTCCCGATTGGGCATCCTGGATTACTCGGAAGCTGTTGGCGCTTTTTTCTTTTTAATTGCTTTGATTGTTTTCTTTTTATCTGTTGGTGCGCCCGCATTTTGGCGATCAACTTGAATTGAATCATCCCATTTCTCGTTTTGGTAATCTTGTATGGCAATCCACCTGTCGTTATTCTTTTTTGTCACGTAATTTGGAAATCTCAATGGGCTTTTCTGGTATTGTAAATAAATAATCCGATGAGTATTATTTGAAGCTGAATCTACCATGTGTCCAAGTATTTGTTTGAGAACTACAACCTACAATCTTGTTTTTTATTTCTGCTACAACAAAACATTGTTCTTGCATCTTTTCTTTCCACTTACCAATGTCCACTTTTCATGACGACCAATCGTCAACCTCTACTTGGGAATAATCCCTTATATTGATGTTTTGAATCGTATCAAAAAATAGTTGCGTTATCTGACTAACATCTCCTTCTACTGCCTGTCTTATCTTAATGCTATTCATTTGAATATTCTGTTCGGCTTTTTTTACTTTTTCTTGTTTAAAAAAATCGTTGTACAGTTCCCAGCCATGATACTATTCCCAGTTTAAGAAGCAAGCATTTACAATTATTTTTTCAGATAAACCATGTCAATAAGTTGTATTCCGTCTTCAAACATTGGGTGGTCGTAATTGTCAGTATAAAAATTCTTTAATCGATGTGATATTTCAAATCTGCAATTTTCATGAAACGACAAAATTGCCGGGGTATCGCCTGTTCCGACCAGCATTATTTTATAGTCATTTTTGTAAAAATCAGAAATATATTTTATCAACGCTTTGCCGTATCCTCTGCCCTGATATTTCTCATATGTTGCAATGTTTTTCAATTCGCAGGTTTCTTTGTCTATCGCTGCAACAACAGAAACAGTCTTCAAATCATCATCAAATAGTGCAAACAAAACATATCACCACTTTCCAAATATCTATCAATCATATTCTCTGACTCGTCTGCTAACAGCAATAAATCAAGGTATTGCTTTTTGTTCTTGGTGATTTTCTCTACTCTCATTTTATCATTAATGCTCGTCAGAAATTATTCATCTGTATTTGTAGTCACATATTAAACAATTGTCTCTATGAACACTCAACCCTGAGCCACAATTCGGATAAGTCCACTTTTTCTCTTCTGATTTTAGAAAATTATCCAACCCATTCTCTTTAATGAAAGCAAGATTCTCAAACATGCTCATACCGTATTTCGTACTATAGCGATTATCAAGTGTTTTTAATCTTCGACAGGGATATTTCGAACACTCATAACAGAATCCAGATTCTGTCTTGGCTAAATGCTCACAAGTAACCACAGAGCAGCTCTTGCAACCATCAGACTTGTTTATATCATTATTGCCCAAACAACCACTACAGGGTTTTCTTTTTCGAAGATACCCTATGCAAAGTCCACAATTCATTCCACAAGGAGCAATCATTCTTTGATATTTTATACTTCCTGACATATTTTCATTACCATTTCAAGTGGGACCGATGTCCTTTCAGACACTTTCTCAACTGTCATTCCTTGATTATAAAACCGTTTAACAAAGCACGGAATTGTCTCACCAATCTCTACTAAATTATTTTCAGGGTCATAAAATCTAATCGTTTTTTGCCCCCACCTTTCCTCAATTGTCTCATGTAAATATCTCAAGTCATGTTTTATGAGTTTCGCCACGACTTTTTCGTAATCGTCTGTCTCAAAACAAATTTCAAGATTTTTATTTCCTGACTGGTCGTAGGTTTTCCCGAGCTGTTTGGCTATTGGATAATCTTCTTCAAGTTTCCATAGCGATATTCCATTTTTGAATCCAACACAATTCCCGAAATCAATATCAATTTCTTGCTGTAATATCTCCTGATAAAAAGCTTTCATTTTATCAAAGTTTTGGGTCATTATTACGGTTGAATGAAATTTTATATTCATATTTTTAGTTTTCGTAGGTTGTTAAACATTTCTTACAAGTCACTGAATACTTGACGTTTTCCACATTCTTATCAACAGTTGTAAATAATGGCGAATCATCATTTGGGCAACACAACATGTTTTTTATCGTTTCAAGTTCTCCGTTTGATTTAGTCAATCCGTTTTCTGTTTGATATTTTAGTCTAAACGAACCTTGGTTTCTACATTTGCACACGAAATCAAATTGAAAGTCTTGATAGGTTGTATAGCACAAATAACCTACAGTTTTATTACACTTATCGCAATACATCCAACTTTCATTGTTTTTAAGAATCCGTCCGTTTTGTATTTCTTTAATCAGTTCGCCCATTTATCCGACAAATTTTGCTCCTGCAATTCCAATTCCAGCCCCAAGAATCAATGAAAAAACAATCATTGGAATTATCGCTTTTTTATCTCTGGGGTAAACAATTACCATTATCGGAATAGATGTCAAAAGAGCAATCACAATTCCAGTTATCCACGGAGCAATACTCCAATTCACAAATGGTATAATCAGTCCAAGCGCAAAATAATGTAAAAAAGCTGAAATCGAATCTCGCTTATTCAGTTTTTGAATCATCATCGGGATTATGTCAATCAATCCTGCTAAAAGTCCAATTATTATCGCTATAAAAAAACATTCATTTCGTTTATTGTTTAGTAGTACTGTTTTTTCTAATGCACGGTAACGTCTGTGTATATTCACTGTTGTTATACCGAGCACGCAGCTGGTATATATACTTTGGTTGCAAGTGCAGAACTTTATGACATTGAACCCTTTACGTATCTCAAAGATATTTTGTCGCGCATTTCTGATCATCCCTACAAAAAACTTTACCAATTGTTGCCAAAAAACTGGACGAAAAATAACAATACCTCATTGGTAATGACCTAAATTGCAAGATGTACTTCCCCGAATGGATACGCCAATAGGGAGGGCTAACAATAACTGTTGATATATTTCTTGTCTTCTATTATTAATCCTCATCCAAATATTCACCATACTCTTTTTCAAAAGTGTCTTCCCATCCGAGTTCCCCATCAGACAATGCATCCATAATTCTTCCAGAAGGCATAGATATCTCCATTGCTTCCATGGGAAGAAAACCTTCGACTTTTCCTTTCTTCAATCTGCCAATAGCGATCTGACAGATCAAATATTCAGTATATTCTTTTGGGAAAAAATCTCTTGCTTTCTTTATATGAGGTATTGCACTTTTATCCTGTTGTTTCACCATGCAATCCAAAACATGGAAAAAATCGACATTCCTGTATTTCCAGTCCATTTTTGTTGGATCAAAATCTTCATTGGGCATTTCTGACATATAATCATCTAATAACCTTTTTAGGAAAACGCTCGATTCCTCACACCGTGTCTCACCAATAACACTCAATGCGTTTAGCGACACTAAACCAGTAGACGAGCCTGTATCTATTGGATGGAGTATCCTGTTTTCAATTCTTTTTATCACGTCAAATATACAATCAGTACCAAATTTCAAAAGTGCGTTATATGCACTGTCTCCCAATTGCGAATCCTCTAATAGATCTGCCAAGGGTATAATTGCTCTTTTATCACCTATCTCACCTAAAACATAAGCAGCTATATCTCCACTTACCCACGTATCTTTAGATTTCAACAATTCTATCAATGATGGAACTGCAAATGTACCCATATTAATCAATGTTGTCTTTATTTCATCTTTTGTCTTTTCATCTATTTCTTTTTTCTTGTCAAATACCTTTAGGCGGTTTATTATATTGCAAAGTTTGGCATCAATTTGTCGTTCATCAACCATAATATTCCTCTTCTTTTTATAAAGTCTGCGTGCAATGTCATTTGCTATAGTCTACAACTTTCCTTCTTGTGTTTATATTGTTTCCCGTGAGTGGATAACCCGTGCGTATACAGTTTATTATGAACATCCCCAAAAAACTAATTAAAATTAAAGTCATTAAAATTTCCGGCGGCGGAATTGCCCGGGATATCACCTTCCGCGATGTCACAGCAGCCGGCATTTAGCGTGAGGACGGCCGGCTGGGCAAAGGGCGGGCTTTTTTTCTACGTATAAATGTCGACTGGCTCTACGTATAAATATTGTTTTTATACGTATGAATATCATCTTACTCTACGTATAGATATCGCTTGATCTTTTTGGTCGGTGTCTTTTCAAAGGGTTCCTGCTGCTCAATGATTTTGCTGATTCGTGAAAATGGAGACACATTCGCATTAACTTTCTTTTTTAATTCAGTCAGTTTTTCCTGGATTTGTTCAGATAACCGAGTATCGCTCTGTTTGTTCACAGCAAGTTCTTTGTCCAGTTCCTCATAATCAAGGTGCACCCGGGCGCAAAGATTTCCTTCTTTTTCATAGACCAGAGATTCCATGACATAATCGGCTTTGTTCAAAATGGTTTCTATTTCTTCCGGATAAATATTCTCACCGTTCGATCCCACAATCACGTTTTTCAGGCGGCCTTTGATATACAAATAGCCGTCTTTGTCCAGTATACCCAGATCACCGGTTCTGAACCAGCTATTGACAAACACCTCTTTGGTGCGTTCCGGATCGCGGAAATACCCCTGCATGACATTATCACCCTGAACCCAGATTTCACCCTCTCCGGTTTTGGGGTCGGGTTCATGGATTTTAATTTTCACACCGGGTATCGCCGGACCGGTGGATCTGAATTTTGTCTCGGCCACGCTTGTGCCGGCAATGAGCGGTGAAGTTTCCGTCAATCCATATCCGATGGCATAAGGGAATCCGCCCTCACGCAGGAATAATTCAACATCTGAGGATAATAAAGCCCCGCCAATACCATAGAACTTTAACTCTCCTCCGAATGTTTTCATTATTTTTTTTGCCGCCAGTTTGTGCAATTTTTTACGCAAGACCGGATTGTTATACATTTTGCGCATAAGAGCATTTTTTGTCAACTGCGGGTGCACGCGTGCTTTGTAAATTTTTTCCATAATTAAAGGGACGGTCAGCATCATGGTCGGTTTTACTTTTTGCATGGCCGGTATCAACACACGCGGCACCGGAGGTTTGTCAAGATAGTAAATATGCGCGCCGCCTACCATGGGAATGATAAAGCCGATTGTGTTCTCGTATGAATGGGAAAGCGGCAGGATCGAGAGTAATCTGTCGTTTTCTGTGACAGGTTGAAATTTTAGAGTTGAGATTGCATCAAAAACAATGTTTTTATGCGTCAGTACAACGCCCTTGGAATGACCGGTCGTTCCCGATGTGTAGATAATTGAAGCGGTCTGGTCTTCTTCTACAATCGTTTGGCCTTTTTGTATCCGTTTGAGAGCGGATTCTCGAAGTTTATTGTATTCCCGCCGTCCGTCCTGAATAAATTTACGCAGTTTGTCGGACCGGCTTTCCGGATGAATGATGCTGAAATCATCAATAATAAAAACTGTTTTCAAGCTTTCAATTTTGGCATCTTCCAGTTTGAGTAATTGTTTTTCGGATATAAATATAACTTTGGCTTCCGAGTGTCTCAGAATGTGATGAACTTCATTGGCGTGAAAGTCGGGCAAAATTGGTACCGCGACTGCTCCCATTGTAGTGACTGCAAAGTAAGCCACGCCCCAGTTGGGCATATTCTCGGACAGGATAGCGATTCGATCCTGGGCAAAAACTCCCTGATTGCGGAGAATTTCTGACAAGGTTGTGACTTGTTTTCCGAGTTCCTTGTAGGTTATGGGGTCACCATCTACGAAGGACAGGGCGGGATGGTTTGGATACGTTTCTACGCTGTTTTCAAGAACATGCTTTAGGGTTAATTTGGGTAGGGACATGAGGATACCTTTCAGTTAGTTAACCCCCTAATAAATAAAAAATAATTGAAAAAACAAAGAAAATTTCCAAAAGCGCTGATTTTTATTCAATAAATAAAAGATTGTTATAAACTCCTTAAAAATACAATCCAAATTCTGTCGAGATAATCAAACCCTTGTTGGTTGACGGCAGAAAAAAACCGCGGTTCATGAGCCCGAGGTCCCAGGTAAAAGATCCCAGTTGTATTCCCAGCCCCAAGGAAAGCCCATGTTTCATTTGCCCGCCCAGGAGTAACCCCATCCGAAGCGGGATGTAAGGTACACGCTGCCATTCCGCGCCGAAACTGATGCGGGGAACGGGAGATACGAAAACATCTTTTTTGAATGCCTGGTTATACTCTGCCGCCAATAGAAAATTACCAATCTGTTTGGCGGCGCTGACATTCAGTTCGAGCGGTAACCGGGTTGTAAAGGCGGGGGTGCTGGACTTCCAGGTGGAATCCTGGATGATATCCTGTTGATCCGTATCCTGGAAATCAAGGACAGCCAATGAATCTCCTCTCATATAGCCTTGGATTTCTTTTGTGTGTTTATCCCATTTGAAACGGCTGGATAGATGTTTGATTGTCATGCTCAGTTGGAGATCGTCTTTTAGTACAGCGGCGGCTCCCACTGTAATGTCCCAGCTTCCGGTGCTTTGGGAATGGATGACACTGTATTCGCCGTCAAGATCAAACCCAAAATCCCGTGTGACGAGCTGAAGATCGGCACGGTTCACGCTCGTGTAATACTGGGTTGTGAAAAGATTCAGGCTCGCCCCTAACGAAAACGCTTTGGCAAAGTCCACAGGAACAGAATGCCCGTACGATATTCTGACATGTCCCATACCGAAAAGTTTGCCGTCTGTTTTATCCAGCGAATACCGTCGGTTTCTTTCGTTCCCTGTCAGCGCCAGGTCAAAGAGTTCTTTATCGATATTCACATAGCCGCCAAACTGTCCTCCAAGGGTGATGGCTATGTTGTTATAGGATAAACACAGCGTTCTAACATGGCCGCCAAAGTCGGCTTTGAAACCGTCTTCCGGAATGGAATTTAATATTTGTTCTACATCGCCGACATCCAGCACGCTACCATTGTATTTGTTATACATGGCCTGTGTAAAGGTATTGTTACTGAGATGCATTCCAGCTCCAAGCAGTGTCAGCATGTATCTGGGATTGTCAGGTAATCCCAGATTGGCCGGATTGCTGTCTGCAGCATGCACCCCTCTTGCTATCGCGCTATATGCGTTTCCCATCCCCACGCCGCGCGCCGGATATTGCGCATGGGACAGGCAGGCAGCGCTGATGACGACAAATGTGATGAATATGAACCCCGGTTTCATGTGTTATCCTGATTTTGCGTATTAATAGTGGCTTCCACCCGGGATTGAATATTGATATAATCTCCGGGCTGAACGCGGACCATCCCGTCCGTGTCCGGGAATCTAAAGATGGTTCCCATATAAACCACAGGCGAGGTAAGTAGCAAGAGATCGTCTTTTGAAAGATTCAATTCCATTATACGGGTTTCCGGTGCAATGACAATTGCAGGATCTCGGTCGCTTGAAAGCCGGGGAGCCGGCAGCTTCAGGATCGCTACCACATCGGAAGGATGAGTATCTGTATGACAAGGTGCTGTCAGATCGTCTGTTTGAGAAAATGAGTTCAATTTCTGTTCCAATCGGAAAATGGTTTTCCACCTGTACGATGAATGCCGCATGTTTGAGATTATTATCTATAGCGTCTGAGAGATCGTTTTCGATTTCAAGTGTGTCCACATCTGTCCTGTTTTCGAGGTCAGAGGGGATTTCAAATGCAATATCCGTATCTATTAATAATTTTCCGTAATAGAGGTCTGAATAATTGATCTCGGTCACGGTTCCTGCATAGGGTGTGCCGATCAATATTTTACCCGATAACTGCATAGAGTCCGGGTAAGTGTTGAGCAGGGTTTCAATGTTTTCAATCGGAAATGAATTCCATCCTGGATGTTCGCATCTGAGCTCAATGCGCATGCTGTCTGCTATGGTTTTTCTGCGAAAAGCATACAAAAATCCTTGAATCGTAACGGGCACATTCTCGATCGGATTGTAGAGATGAACGGTGCCCGTTGTCTGCGCAATTTGGATCCCGTCCAGCTCTTCAGGTAAATTCATTTTGTAATTCGGGGATGTCATTGGAAGCGTAAATGAATTAAATCGTCCGCGAAAATAGTCAAGAACAAGATTTGTAAGTTTAATGCGAGTCGCTATGGTTTTATTGGTGATGAGATTATCTTTAAAAGTCAGGGTGGTTCTGTAATAAACCGTATTTTTTTGTCCCATAATACCAGGAGTAAACGTGGCTCCGTTTAAACTGATTCTTTCAATGACGCGATCTGTAGCGGAACGGGACGGGACTGTGGTTTCTAAGGTAAATGATTCATTCTCAGACGCAAGTTTTAACGAGGGGAATTCTATCAATACATTGATCTCGGATTGTGTGTTGTTTTCGAATTCGAGCTGTAATACACCGGTGCGGAAGGTTGCGGTTTCAACGAGAATATGGTCGGTCAGCAATATCGAATCCTGGAATGTGATTTCTGACAAGGGTGCAGGAGGAGGAACAAGACTGTTAGATTTTTCCCGATCTTCCAGTGCGAGGCGTTCTCCAACAGCTACTGTATCCAGTTTTTGTTGTGCGTTAAGATATACGTGATTTCCTTGAGTAATATAAAGGTTGTTGTTGTCCTGTGCGATTTCCTTCATTTCATAGGTTTTAGTACTCAAAGGGATAATCAGGTCCACAGTCCATGAAGGTGCCTGAGGGCGCTCCAAAGAACAATAAATAAAGAATAGAGAGAGCAAAAGGGGCGGCAGGAGAAAACCGTATTTAAAATATTTGATCATCAGAGTATCTCCTGAAATATTGTTTGATCTAAAGTCGAATTCAAGAGAGCGCATGAAGAGACATTGTAGAGGAGATTAGACTTTATCATATATACTAACAATTACTATGAATGCGGATCATTCCTGGCAAGATAATCCCGTTTCTGCTGATCCATCTGACTGATCTTGCAATCGTCCTGGCACTTACGCATTGTACACGGTCTGTTGTTACCGGGCAGTCTGCTGTTGCTATTCGGTGGTACCCTCATTTACCTGACCCGGGTAAACCGGAACCAATAAGCTTTAAATCTTTGCCCCAATGTGCAAGTTAATTTTCAAGACACCCATTAAAAGGAGTAAGGGGCAGCATTGGAATTCTGTCCTTTTTTTACTGTTGATGTCAAAAAGCACCCGTTTTACGGGAAAAATATCTTGCAATAAGATAAAATTTTCATTAAATTAATCGACTTTTTCGTTTCATTTTTTGCAAGAGAGGATTATGTTTCAGGAACTTGGCGACAAACTTGACAATGTATTCCGCAAGCTAAAGGGTCACGGCAAGCTTACGGAAAAGAATATATCCGACACCATGCGCGAGGTGCGTCGTGTGTTGCTTGAAGCTGATGTGAATTTCAAAGTCGCCAAACAGTTTATCAATAACGTGCGTGAGCGTGCCCTGGGTCAGGATGTTCTGAAAAGCATAACGCCTGCTCAGATGGTGATCAAGATTATAAATGATGAACTCACTGCGTTAATGGGTGAGAAATCAGAACCGTTGCAACTGGGCAGTCGTATTCCGGCATGTATTATGTTATGTGGGCTGCAGGGATCGGGAAAAACAACCCTTGCTGGTAAATTGGCAAATCACTTGCGAAAAAAGAATCGGAATCCGCTTTTGGTCGCGGCTGATATTTACCGTCCTGCGGCAGTGGATCAATTAAAGATTATCGGCGAGCAGCTGAATATACCTGTTTACTCTGAGGATATCAAAGATGCTGTTAAAATCAGCACTCATGCTGCCGGTTATGCGCGCAAAAACATGCTGGATACCTTGATACTGGATACTGCCGGCCGGCTGCATATTGATGACAATATGATGCAGGAACTGGAAGCTTTAAAAAAGGCCGTCAAACCGGAAGAGATTTTGTTTGTGGCCGATGCCATGACCGGTCAGGATGCCGTAAACACCGCCAATCAGTTTTTGGAGCGTCTTGATTTTACCGGTGTTGTGTTGACAAAACTGGACGGTGATGCACGCGGTGGCGCTGCCTTGTCTATTCGAGCCGTGACTGAAATACCCATCAAGTTTGTCAGTGTCGGCGAAAAACTGAATCAATTGGAACCCTTTTATCCGGAACGTATGGCGTCACGAATTCTGGGTATGGGCGATGTGGTCAGTCTGGTTGAAAAGGCTCAGGACACCATCGATACACAGGAAGCCGAAAAATTGGAAAAGAAACTGCGCAAACAGCAGTTTACTTTGGAAGATTTTTATGATCAGCTTCAACAGATCAAAAAGATGGGTCCGCTGCAGGATATTCTGGCTATGATGCCGGGAGCCAATAACAAGGCCATGAAAAATTTGAATGTAGATGATAAAGCGCTGGTGCATATCGAGGCCATTATTAATTCGATGACACCGAAAGAAAGGCACTCTCCGAATATATTAAATGGAAGCCGCAGAAAACGTATTGCTGTGGGAAGCGGGACTTCCGTTCAGCAGGTGAATCGTCTGCTGAATCAGTTTGACATGATGAAAAAAATGATGAAGCAAATGAATAAAAGTGGCGGCAAAATGAGAATGCCGCTCGGTTTTTAAATAGAAAAAGGAGGATTCATTGTCTGTTAAATTACGACTTCTCCGTATGGGTCGAAAAAAGTACCGTTTTTCAGAATTGTAGCGGTTGACTCTCGTACCCGTCGAGATGGAAAATTTATCGAAAAACTGGGAACCTATAATCCGCGTACAGAGCCAGCGCAGATTGAGCTGGACAAAGATGCTGCAATGAAATGGCTGATGCAGGGCGCTGAACCTTCAGATACGGTTCGCTCTATTTTGAGCAGACATGGTGTCATGCTTGAGTTTGATCTGCGCAAACGTGGGTTGAGTGACGAGGATATCGCAAAAGAACTTGAAAGCTACCAGTCGCGTCTGCAGCAGGAAAACAAAAAGCGCGAAGCCGAGCTGGCTCAGAAGCAGCGCGAAGAAGAAAAGCGCAAACGCGATCAGGAAACCAAGGCCAAAAAAGAACAGGAAAAAGCAGAGGCAGAGGCTGGTAGAAGCGCAAAAACAGGCTGAACCCGAAGAGGCTGAAGTCGGCGAGACCGCTGAAGCAAGCGAGGCCCCTGAGGAAACCAAAGCAGCTGACCAGCCGGATGCAGAAGAATCAGGTTCTGAGGATTCTGAAAAAGAAAAAGAGCCGGAAAACAAGTGATCTTGATCATTCGTAAGTTTTATGTCGGAAGAACCGGAAAATAAATCCAAGTTTCTTATCGTCGGGAAAATCGTTAAACCGCACGGTATACGCGGCGGGCTCAAAGTTTTTCCCATAACAGAAGATCGGGATCGGTTCAAACAATTGGAATCGATATATCTCGGTGATGAGAACCTGCCGGAAACAAGCTATACAGTTGAGCAGGTGAGTTATACACCCAAACATCTGGTTGTCTATTTAAAAGGCATCAACAATCGAAATGATGCAGAGGCATTGAAAGATGCCTATCTTTATGTGAGTGAAGAACAAGCACTTGAGTTGCCGGAAGGATCATTTTATTATTATGAACTTGTCGGGATGAGTGTTCAGGACCAGGATGGAAAGATATTAGGTCTTGTCAATGATGTTGTCGATTATCCGGCACATCGAATGTTTGTTGTGGATATAGATGGCCGTGATGTACTGATTCCGGATGTACAGGATATTGTAAAAAAAATAGATGCTCAAAAAAGAATGATTAGCATTCATGTTATTGAGGGTCTGTTGGAATAACAAAGCAGTTTAATTGTGAATATTCATCTGATCACAGCGTTTCCGAAAACTTTTGACGGTTTTCTCAACAGCAGTATTCCAAGTCGTGCTTTGAAACAAGACTGCGTCAGAGTATATCGTCATGATATCCGGGAATATGCCGTCGGCAGACACAAACAGATTGATGATTATCCGTATGGCGGTGGAGCGGGAATGATCCTAAAGCCCGAACCTGTTTATGACTGTGTGAAACATATTCACAATAAATTTGCCTTGAACGACACAAAGCTGACGTTTCTAACTCCCGCCGGCAAAAGATATACCCAGAGCAAAGCGGTTGAATTGTCGTTGCGTCAAAATCTGGTTCTTTTGTGCGGACATTATAAGGGAATAGATCAACGTGTTCTTGACGAGGTTGTAGATGAAGAGTTGTCGATCGGAGATTTTGTGCTGACCGGCGGAGAAACCGCTGCCATGTGCGTGTTGGATTCCGTTATCCGACTGATACCCGGTGTGCTGGGTGATATAGATTCAGCGTTTAACGACTCGTTTCAAACCGGATTGCTTGACCATCCGCATTATACGCGTCCTGTTGAATTTAAACAAAAAAAAGTGCCGTCCGTCCTTTTATCCGGTCATCATGCTGAAATAGAGAAATGGCGGCAAAAAGAAGCATTGCGGATTACCAAAGAAAAACGTTACGATCTTTATAAATCAGAACAAAATAAAAACTCTTCAGATTGAGGAGGTTATCATGAATAAACTCGATGCAGTCGCAGCAACACAATTGAGGGATGATGTCCCGAATTTTCATGCCGGAGATACTCTGAATGTGCATGTCAAGGTTAAAGAAGGTGACAAGGAACGTATTCAGGTATTTCGAAGGTGTCGTCCTGCAGCGCTCCGGAAGCGGTGCCAACGAAACCTTTACGGTCCGTAAGATTTCAAACGGTGTGGGAGTGGAGCGTATTTTCCCTCTGCATTCGCCGACCATTGCCAAAATTGAAAGACTGCGTGAAGGTAAAGTGAGACAGGCAAAACTTTATTACTTGCGCAATTTGCGAGGCAAAGCCGCACGAATCAATGAAAAACGAAGATGATACTGTCATCACGGGTTACAAGCCGGTAATTTTAATTACCGGCTTTTTTTAAGTTCACACTCTGAAAATATCAATTTTAAATGAATACCATTCAAAATAAATTGCTATTTTTTTAAATAAAGTTTATATTAGTGTTAAACTTTAATTTAAATATGAGGTGTGAAATGGCGGACTATAAGAACAAGACAATTGTTGATTTGCTAAATGACAGGATCCCCAGAAATCCTGATCAGAGTGCTCTGTCGTTTGTCGGGGAAGATCCTTTGTCATACTCTGAATTGGATAACGGAATTGCTGCCCTGGCGCAGTTCCTAAACTCCGAGGGGATTAAACCGGGGGATCGGGTGGCGTTGTTGAGTGAAAACAGCCCCTACTGGGGAATGTGTTATTTGTCAGTGGTCTCAATCGGTGCTGTTATTGTGCCTATTCTTCCTGATTTTCACAAATCCGAGGTGCATCATATTCTCCGGAATTCTGAAGCCAGGATAATGTTCATTTCTTCAAAGCTGTTTCACAAGATCGAAGATGCTGATTTCAAGTCCGTTAAACGTATTGTTGTTGTCGATGATGAATCTTTAGAACATACTAAAATAAAAACATTAAAATTATCCGAACTCAACACCTCTGAAAATACCCAAAAGGGAAACAAGCTGCGCCAGAATACAAAAATTCATCCCGATGATCTCATGGAAATCCTTTATACCTCCGGCACCACCGGCCATTCCAAAGGTGTCATGCTCACGCATAAAAATATTGTTTCAAATATTTTTGCGGGTTTGAACGCCTTGCCCATTACGGAAAAGGACACGCTGTTGTCCATTCTGCCACTCGCTCATTCCTACGAATGCTCGATGGGGTTTCTTGCGGCATTTTATGGCGGTGCCACTATTTACTATATCCAAGGACCCCCCACAGGACCCATCGTTTTATCAGCTGTTGCTCAAGTCAATCCCACTATTATATTGTCTGTACCTCTGATTATGGACAAAATATATAAAAAGAAAGTGCTGCCGCAAATCAATGCCAAAGCCTATTCAAAAATGATGTATAGAATGAAGGCGACCCGTGGACTTGTTGCAAAGATTGCCGGAAAAAAACTCAAAGAATCCTTTGGTGGTAATTTGCGCGTGATGGTCTTCGGAGGTGCAGCTATGCCTCCTGAAGTGGAAGATTTTCTTATTGAAGCTGACTTTTCTTTTATTTGCGGCTACGGTCTCTCTGAAACGGCTCCTTTGCTCACTGTCAGTCCAGAAGGACAACATAAACGCCGATCCGCAGGAAAAATTGTCATGGACGTGACCTGTAGAATCGATGATCCCGATCCGGATACAGGCGTCGGAGAAATCGTTGTTCAGGGTCCGAATATTATGAAAGGCTATTACAAAAACGAAGAAGAAACACAAAAAACGTTTTCTAAAGACGGATGGTTGATTACAGGAGACCGCGGATATCTTGATTCTGATAATTATTTATTTATCAAGGGCCGATCAAAAAATCTCATCGTAGGACCGAGCGGCGAAAATATATATCCTGAAGAAATTGAATATCATTTATCTCAGAATCCATTTGTACTTGAACCTCTGGTTTATGAAAAAGACGGCCGTATCGTTGCCCGTGTTTTTCTTGATTATGATTCGATCGACCAGGAATTGCACACATCGAATATGGAACAATCAGAAGCTTCCAAGCGCATCCAGTCGCTTCTGGAAGACCTGAGACAAGAAGTGAATGGCAAAGTCGCGGCTTATTCACGTATTCATCGCATTATCGAACAGCAGGAAGAGTTTATAAAAACACCCACCAAAAAGATTAAACGATATTTGTACAGGGAATAAAAAATGGAAATGAATCCCCAGGAGTTCACATGAACTCTTGGGGAACATTTCAGAGGGATGATTATGCGGAAAGCTCCCGATTCTGCACCAAAGTTCTGTTTCCGTCCTCAAATGTAACCATTATTTTTGTGGGATTCAAAATTTCGACCACCACGCCCTCGCCGAACGTTTCATGGTTGACAACGTCATAGACATTGTAGATTTCGTTCATAGCATAGTCTTTGACATGTTCTGTATCCGCTTTTCCCATCATTCTCGACCATCGACGCTGCTCCTTGGTTTTTTTAGGCTTTTTGGGAGTGGCTGTTTTCTTTGCTTTTTTAGGTTCTGTGTTCGGGTCTTTATAACGATGCGAACTGTTACAGCTTTTACAAAGTACTTTGTTTACTTTGTCATCTTTAACGGATTCGACTACGTGAACCGTCGGGCCTTTGCATTTATTGCACAATGCTTCGATTTCATCCCCGGCGTCATATTGCTTTTTCTTTGCCATATAGCATATCCTCTTTTATCTGAGCTCTATACGCTCTTTAATGTATATATAAATTTACAAAAAATATTGAATAAATCAAGAATTAAGTCCAATATACAGACTCTTTTATAAAGTTGATAAAAAGAGTTGACTTTTTAAAATTAATATATTATATTTATATGTAATAAACATATAGATGTGAGAAAAAATATGAATCAAGATTGTAATTGTCCCAAACGCAGACAGGCGCGCTGGCTTGAGGCGTCGATTTTGTACTTGTTGTGGGAAAAACCGGCACACGGGTACGAGCTTATGGCAGCTTTGCCTCATCTGGGCTTTATGGATCAAGATGCCGATGCCGGCGCGGTTTATAGAACGCTGCGCCATCTTGAGAAATTCGGATATGTTATTTCAGAATGGGATACCTCGGGCGCCGGACCTGCAAAACGTTTGTACAAATTAACAAAAAGTGGAAATGAGCATTTGCATGTCTGGCGAGCCATTATTCAAAAACGGCTCAAAAGTCTGGAAGCATTTGCAGAAAAGTTAAACCAGCTAAAGGGAGAACATGATGAAAATAGCGATACCATGCCAAAACAGGCAAAGGGATACGTTGATTGATCCGAGATTCGGACGCGCAAAATATTTCATGATATTTGATTCAGAGTCCGGGGATATTACTTTTCTCGATAATGAACAGAACTTACAGTCTCCTTCTGGAGCCGGGATACAGTCTGCTCAGACAATAGTTAATGCCGGGGTAGATTCTCTGTTGACCGGTCATTGTGGACCCAAGGCGTTTCGTGCTTTGAATGCTGCCGGTGTGTCTGTTTATACCCATGTACAGGGAGATGTGACCGATGCCATTGAAGCTTTTCAAACCGGTAAATTACAGAAAGCTGATCAAGCGGATGTAGAGGGTCACTGGTAGAGATTGTTAATAAAAACAGGTATCAAGAATGTTCAAGAAGATTGCAGTTGCCAGCGGTAAAGGTGGAACCGGAAAAACTTTTGTAGCAACAAATTTAGCTGTGTCTTTATCCAGACAGCACATCAAGACCCGATTGCTGGATTGTGATGTAGAAGCACCCAACAGCAATTTATTTATCCACGCAGAGTGGACAAACAGTGAACCGGTCAACATATTAGTTCCCCAGGTGGATCAGGATAAATGCAATTTGTGCGGGAATTGTCACAAGGTTTGTGAATTTAATGCGATTGGTGTCTTTGGCTCAAGCGTGCTGGTTTTTAATGAATTGTGTCATGGATGCGGCGGCTGTAGGTTGGCTTGTCCTGAGAATGCAATTCGGGAAGTAGATTATCCGACCGGAGTATGCCATTATGGGTTTGCGAAAGATCTGAATATTGTCAGCGGTGAATTGAATATCGGAGAGGCCAAAGCGCCACCTGTGATTGCTGCTGTAAAGAAACACATCGCTGCGGATGAGATAGCGATCATCGATGCACCGCCCGGCACGTCATGTCCGGTTGTCGAAACAGTTCGGGATGTTGATTATGTTATATTGGTGACCGAACCAACTCCTTTCGGGTATAATGATTTAAAGTTGTCTGTGAATCTTTTGCGCAAATTAGAAAAACGTTTCGGTGTCATCATCAATCGTTCCACTTTGGGAGATGACAGGGTGGAGGAATTTTGCCTTGAACATGAAATAGATATATTGGCGAAAATTCCCTATAGCCGTACTATTGCTCAGGCTTATGCAACCGGAAAACTGGTGATAGAGATGGATGAATTTAAAAATACATTTACAGATATTTATCAAGCAATTGAAACTCGGATTTAATCATGAAAGAACTTGTCATTATAAGCGGTAAGGGCGGTACCGGAAAAACCACTGTCACCGGTTCTTTTGCAGCGCTGGCAGAGAATGCAGTTTTAGCAGATGCAGATGTGGATGCCGCAAATCTACATGTGCTAATGCGTCCTGTCGTTCAGGAAAAGCATACTTTTTCCGGTGGAAAACAGGCGTGGATTGATCCGCAACTCTGCAACCCATGCGGACGTTGCACTGAGGTCTGTCGGTTTGATGCAATTACCGGGGATTTTCAGGTGGATCCTGTTGCCTGCGAAGGCTGCGGTGTCTGTGTCTGGAATTGTCCGCTCCAGGCTATACAGTTCAATTCCCGGGAAAATGGAGAATGGTATTTTTCTAAAACGCGTTTTGGTCCTGCTGTACATGCAAAATTGGGAATTGCTGAGGAGAATTCCGGGAAACTGGTAACGCTTGTACGACAAAAGGCTAAAATGATTGCAGAGGAAAACAAACATGATCTGTTGATAGTTGACGGCCCTCCGGGCACGGGATGTCCGGTTATCGCAGCCATAGGCGGAGCCTCTTATCTGCTAATTGTCACAGAACCGACACTTTCGGCCATTCACGATATGAAGCGGGTGATTGGCATGGCTGAGCATTTTGATGTCCCGACGGGAATCTGCATCAATAAATATGATTTGCAGGAGGAGCTTACAAAAAGCATCAGAAATTTCTGCGAGCAAAAAGAAATCCCGATATTGGGAACCATTCCATTCGATCCGGGTATAGTTCATGCTCAAGTCAATGCACAGACTCCTGTTGAAATTGGAAATTCAGAACTGGAGACTGTATTTAGATCTTTGTGGAAAAATACAATTAAGGAATTAAACGCTGTTTAATATTTGTCAGGAGATGATTAATGAATCAGAATGAAAATCTGGATCAAGCACTGGAACAGATTGATCTTGAAAAAAATTTAAATCGTATCAAGTATAAAATTCTTGTTCTCTCCGGAAAGGGAGGAGTGGGCAAGAGCACTGTATCAGCGAATCTCGCACTGTCCCTAGCGTTGAACGGCAATAAAGTGGGACTGCTTGATGTGGATTTCCATGGCCCAAGCATTCCCCGATTAATGGGACTGGAAGGGCGTCAGGTGGACATGAAAAATGATAAACTGGTACCGGTTAATTTTTCGGAAAATCTCAAAGTCTTATCTTTGGGCATGCTCGTGCAGAGCCGGGATGCTGTGATCTGGCGCGGTCCTATGAAGATGGGTGCGATTAAGCAAATGCTCAAAGATGTGGAATGGGGTGATCTGGATTATCTGATTTTTGATTCGCCTCCCGGAACCGGTGATGAGCCTTTATCCGTTGTTCAGCTGGTGAAAAATGCCACCGGCGCTGTTGTTGTGACCACACCCCAGGCTCTTTCCACATCCGATGTGCGTCGATCGATCCAATTTTGCGAAAAACTCAACTTGCCGGTCCTCGGTGTTATTGAAAATATGAGCGGTTTTGTCTGTCCATCCTGCGGCGCCACTCATGATATTTTCAAAACCGGAGGCGGTGAGAGTATGTCCAGGGAAATGAATGTCGCCTTTTTGGGGAAAATACCGATTGAGCCGCAAATTGTGCAGGCCAGTGATGAGGGCAAGCCCTATGTCTATCATTACGGCAAATCTGAAACGGCTCAATCATTTCTATCTATTGTTGAACAACTTGTTGAAAAGATTAAAGGAGCCAAGACATGAATCAGAAAAAATTAGTCAAATACGCGGTGCCTGTGGTAAGCGGTAAATTGAGTATGCATTTCGGGCATTGCGAACAGTTTGCTGTGATTGAATATGATATGACTGAAAAAAAGATCGTTTCCCGCAACGACCACACCCCACCGCCGCATGAGCCGGGAGTTTTGCCGCGTTGGCTGCACGAACTGGGCGCTGATGTGATTATTGCCGGTGGAATGGGGAATCGGGCGCAAATGCTGTTTGAACAGAATGGCATCAAAGTTGTAACGGGTGCTATGGCTACCGACCCGGAACAACTGGTCCGGGATTTTGCAGGCGGTGTTCTTGAAACGGGTGAAAACATGTGCAGTCATTAAAGATTCAATGAGGTTTTTTATGAAAAAGTTTTATTTCAGCTTTGTGATAATAGTTTTAATATGCGGAGTTTCACTTATGCATGCTTCTTCTAACAAAACGGGTGTTTTCGAAAAAAACACAGATGTCGGTAATGTCAAGCATCCGGGGCAGGTCTCCTATCGTGCCAATACACAGGAATACACCCTCTCCGGAGCCGGTACCAATATGTGGTTTGGGCAGGATGAATTTCACTATCTTTACAAGCAATTGAGTGGTGATTTTATTCTTCGGGCAAATGTCAAATTTTTGGGAAAGGGTGTTAATGCGCATCGTAAACTGGGATGGATTGTCCGAAATACTCTATCATCCCAGTCAGCACATGTCAATGCCTGTGTTCACGGTGACGGACTGACCTCTCTGCAGTACCGCGATACGCGAGGGGCGGACACCGAAGAAGTTCAGTCCGATATCCAGGCACCGGATGTAGTCCAGCTCGAACGCCGCGGCGATATGTTTATCATGTCTACAGCTGAGTTTGGACAGCCGTTTGTATCTGTGCGGAAAAAATCGAGTCTGAATGACAATGTATTGGCCGGATTGTACGTCTGTTCACATGATTCCGATGTGGTAGAATCCGCTTTGTTTCAAAATGTTCGGATTATCCAGCCGGCAGACCCGATTTTACACCTTATCAGGATTATATCGGCAGCCATATTGAAATTCTTAACGTCAAAACCGGATTGCGTAAAATATTGCACAGCGAGCCGCGTTCACTGCAGGCCCCGAATTGGCACCCGCTTGGTACCCGGTTGATCTATAACAGTGAAGGACTGCTTTATAATTTTGACCTGCTGACCTATTGTACGGATAGACTGGAAACCGCATTTGCCACGAACAATAATAACGACCATGTGCTCTCGTTTGACGGTAAAAAACTGGGGATCAGTCATCACAGTGACGAACATGATGGACAGTCCATTATATACACCCTGCCTGCCTCGGGCGGAACACCGAAACAGATCACAGAGAAAGGCCCCTCGTATCTACACGGATGGTCGCCGGATGAAAAATATCTGATCTATACGGCGGAACGCAATGGACAGTATGATATTTACAGAATTTCTGTGGATACCAAACAGGAAGAGCAATTAACTGATACACCAACTCTGGATGATGGCTCCGAGTTTACACCAAATGGTGATTATATATACTTTAATTCCAACCGCACCGGCACCATGCAGATTTGGCGAATGCGCCCAGATGGAAGTGAAGAAGAACAGATCACCTTTGACGAGTACAATGATTGGTTTCCACATATCTCACCAGACGGAAAATATATTATTTTTCTTTCTTATAGGCCTGAAATCGAATCGGGAGACCATCCTTTTTACAAACACGTCTATTTGCGTATGATGTCTGTTAACCGGAAAGAACCAAACATTGTTGCTTATGTCTATGGCGGTCAGGGAACGATGAATGTACCGAGCTGGTCTCCGGATGGTAACTATGTGGCTTTTATCAGTAATACCAAACTGTTTAAATAAAGATAGCACTCTATGCACAAATTATTTTGAATATCATTATTTTCTTACTTGATTTACACAATTTACTGGTTTATATTTCTTTGGGTTTATTGGAAATATAAACCAGTTTTTTATAGGCCTGTGAATGGGTGCTGATACCATTTGAATTTATAAAAGCCGGAAAGAGACAAGCAAGACATGATCTGTAGAGTGAAATCCTTTTTACCGCTTTTATTGCTGTTTGTCAGTTTTGCGGTGTATATTGGACAGTATGTTAATGAATTTTATGTGCCGGACAGTGATTTTTTTGATTATCGTGAAAAAGCCATAGCGATGCGTAATCTTGAAAATCCGGGAATATCCAAACGCCCGCCCTTGTATTCAGCCTTGATTGCGCTTACTTCAACCCCTGTTAAAGGCCGGAATCGGGAATTATACGCCACTGAAACGATCAATCTAATCTGTGCGGCAATCAGTTTTGTGTTTCTTTATTCTATCGGTCGGCATTTTATTGGCCGCTGGGCTTTTTTGTTGGTCTGGGCATGGGCTCTGCACCCGTCGACAATCCGGATGATCATCAAGCCCAAAGCAGAGCTATTGCTTCTGGCCCTGGGTTTTTGGGCGTTTTGGCTGTTTATACGGCGAAAGCGCTGGGCGTATCTTGTCGGTTTTGCAAGTACAACGGTTCGATACGAAGGGGCATGCACCGTTGCCGGAATCGGCGGGAGCGAGTTTTTTACCCGGCGAAACAGGATAAAAACCGTTTCGTTATCATTATTGTCATTGGCATTTTTGATCGCCTGGACATTCTTGTCCTCCAGTCAGGGCGATGGACAAAGCTACACAGATTTTTATTCAAAAGGCTCAATCACTCTGGCCTATCTGCCTATTTTGCTGCAGGGAACTTTTGAATTTCTGCCGAATTCTGTTTATTTAATTCCGGCGCTCGGCGGCGTTGTCCTCATGCTGTATGGAATTGTTGTGTTTATGCGAAAAATGCCGCGGGAGACTTTGTATCTTGTTATGTATTATCTTGCGTTTGCGGTAATCCATATGGTATGGTTTACAAAGAATAAAGATTACCTGGTAATCATAACCTGGGATACAATTTTTCTGATTTTACTTGGCGGATATTCTTTGGCGACACAATCTGCTATCAAACAATGGATCTTGAAATTTTTGCAGAAAAATAAATTAATCATTCCATTGGTGCTTTTGGTTACGGCGGAAATAATCCTGCTCGTCCGTTTCCAGAGCGCCGGTTTTCGATTTTCCTGGACCGCATTCGTTCTGTTTAACTCGGCTCTGGCCGGATTTGCATTGCTTGAAATGCGCCGCTGTAACCTGATGTTTGCGCTCGTATTTTTACTTTTTTCCCTGCCTGTTTCAATGGGAATGCTGAGAAATCACAGTGATCAGTTTTACCAGATTCATTATGCCAAAGCGGAATACAGACTTGCGGCTGAATGGTTTGCAGATCAACCGAAAAATACCAGAATGGTTATCTCTCAGCCCTATATTGCACAATATTATTCAGGACGGGACAGCAGCACTTTCCTGAATTTGACGCAATTGCCCAACACCAAACCGGATTCTCTGCGTAAATGGCTGACAGCGCGTGATGTCACGCATGTGGCCTGGCTTTACGACAATCGTATCTATGAATCCGATTATTCGTGGTATCAATGGAAACTGGAAACAAGGGGATGGAAGACGATTTCTTTTCTGGAAACGCCCGAAGAGCATCCGGGATTCGAATTTGTCAGCAAGCTGGGTGCCGGAAATCGCTACGCCTTGATTTATAAGGTGAAACCCTAAAGATTGTGATGTATAAAAGAACCCGGAGACATGAAAAACATTGGAACAGAATAGATTGGTAACTGGATTATGCCCAAAGTTGATTTTGATGAATATGCTGAACAGTATGACAATGTATTACAGCAAAACATTGGCAAGCTGGGAAAGAATATTTCCTACTATGCAGAGCACAAGGTAATAACGCTTCAACGCTATTTAAAAAAGCAGCCGGCACGGATTCTTGAATTTGGTTGTGGAACCGGCCGGAATATACCATTTATAAAGTTAGCATTTCCTGATGCTTGCGTATGGGGCTGTGATGTCTCCAGAGAAAGTCTGGAAACTGCCAGGACAAATAATCCGTCTGTTTCATTTTTTCATGTGGATGAAAAGCCTGATCCATTACCGGCTATGGATATGGTGTTTGTTTCCTGTGTTTTTCATCACATACCTGTGGATCAACGCGATCACTGGATGCAGTATATCGGTATTATTTTGGCACTGCAGGGTTATTTGTTTATTTTTGAACACAACCCTTATAATCCATTGACACAACATGCGGTCAATACGTGTCCGTTTGATAAAGATGCGGTGTTGCTGCGTCCTGCAGAGTTTAAAAGTCTGCTTTCCGGCGCTTTATTGAAGCATTTGAGAACAGATTATATCCTTTTTTTCCCGGCAGGTCTTCGCCGATTCAATATATTTGAAAAATACCTGACCCGTGTCCCTTTTGGCGGTCAGTATATGGTCATGGCGCGAAAATGAACTCGAATGTTTTCAAGATCTTGAACCGGGTTTCAAGATCAAGAGTCTGTAAAATATTCATCCTGAGCGAGGTTATGAGACATTAAAATCCTGTATCCATGTTTCAAAAAGATAGGTTTTACCAAATTTTACAAGTTTTTTGCGCACGGTATCCAGAGAGCGCTGTTGATCCGGCTCACTTTTATTAAAAAATAAATCCGAAATACAGATTATTTTTTCTTCATCAGAAAGGGGGACCATATCGCGTGCAGGCAGCGGCAGCCGGCCTTTGATAATATCTTCACGCGTTAAACCGACTCCGATATGCCGCTCGCAAACCAGTGCGTGTCGGCGATAGCCTTCATGCTCCAAAATTTCCCGGCCAATTATACCATGTTTTAGATAATGTTCGCTGCCATGACATCCGATCGGAGGGGCAAAGGTACGGAAAACGCCAATATCATGTAGTAGTGATGCTTCCTTTATAAAGGAAATATCCAGGTCAGGTTTTCCGGAATGTTCAGCAATGTCTATGGCTTTTTCCTGCACAGCAATACTGTGAGGTAGTAATATATCAAAAGCTTCCTGATGATCGGTGTAATACTTTTCGAGCAGTTTTTTTGCGTTCATAAAACAACCGTGTGCTTACATACTTTTGAACAAGGTGCTGGCCATTAAAAATATCCATGCAAAGGTCATGAACCAGAACGCATGCATTGACAGAATAGGCAACGTACTGTAATGTCCGATAATGCCCAAGAGTCCTAATATTCCAGATACATTCCACCAAAATTTTCTGGGTGCGTTTATTCGCATGTTAACCTCTCTTGTGATTACTAAAAACCGTTTGCATGTCGATATACAGAGCTATTGATACTCTGTATTTGTAACATCAACAAACAAACGGTTTAAATTAGTCCAACCTATAAATGATCGGGAGAAATACTGGATTTTAAAACAGATAGTTCAACGCGATATATAATCCTGAATCTCCGTCCTGTTCATCAAATGCTTGTCCGTATTCCACAGAAAGCACAAAATTCCAGTTCATAGCGATTTTTAAACCCAATCCTGCAGAATGGTGCAATGATTCCGAGCCGGGATCGAAATATGGATCTGATTGTTCATCAGACTGTGCAGGGGAGATGTTAATTTCATCAGTGACCCGTCCGGTGTCGAAAAAGCTGTTGAGGCCGAGGTAAAAGTTTTGATTGCCGATGTTGAAACGCCAGACGATCCAGCGTAATTCAAAATTTCCATACACAAAGCCGTCACCAACGATTCGGTTTCTGTTTACACCACGGATTGATCTCTGTCCGCCCAGGCCTTCATTCCATGCGCCTGTATAGACCGACGTAATCATGAGCGGTTGAAAATAAAAGGGAGAATGACCGCTTAACGTGGTTTGATATCCAAAACGTCCCGCAAATGTCAGGGATTTTGTAATTGAATGATACTGACGGTGTGTGAGGCTGAATTTGATAAAAGATTCATCGCTCAAAAAGGAGGGAGAGCCCACGAGCACCGCTTCCGTCCAGAGCCCTTTTGAAGGATTCTGAACAGTGTTGCGTGTATCATAAACCAGTCCTGCTTTTACACTTGCAATGGTTCCACCATTCTTTTCATCCTCCGGTATCAGTCCCCAGTTCAGGTATTTTTCGTACAAGCCGGGTTGTTCATCAACAGAGGGTAGCTTGTCTTCTTTATCCAGTCCTTTGTTCAGTTTTTCAATGTCTACAGGGGCAATGTCAAAGTTTCGGACCGCGGCTCCGGCAATCCAGCGAAAATTTTCTCCACTGATACCACCCTGAAAGTCAGCTTTAGCTCTGAACAAATTGCGCTGGTACTTGTAGACCATGCGTGATTTATAATCATCAGATGTGTCATCTTCCCAATCGGGATGATAGACGGATTCATAGCCGTTGAATCCAAAAAAATCATAGGCTTCATCCGGCAAATAGCTAAGATCTGCAGTCAAACGGATGTTTGGAATCAGGTATTGGGTATCATAGTAGGCGCGAAAGATGCCGCTGCCTTTGGTAAAACGCGATACTTCCAGGTATAAAGAATGGTCATAATTTGGATAATTAGAACCGTCCCCGTAATTGAAAAGATTAACAATGGCGCCGTATTCAAATCCAAGATCCGAATTATAAGCGATGGCCGGCAACAGCCCGACATTCCACCCGGTTTTAACAATATCTTCCGAATCCTGGTTCTGTCCCCACACAGAAAGCGCGCACGAAAAGATGCACAACAGCAATACACGTTTTTTCATAAGATTTTCCTTTGATTGGTTTTATTCCAGTTCTGTTCGTTCCGGTGCAATTTTTTGCACGGCGAGCATATACTTGTAACCTGATGTGTTTGGATGTTCAAAATCAAATTTATACAGGGTGTTTTTGTGATAAAATTCAAATCGGTTTGAAAGCAGTACCTGAACTCCCGTCATGTCCTCGATATATAGAATCTGGGGATCACCGTTTGGAGACTGGATTTCAAAACGATCCACGTACATCGCAAGCGTACCGGTCATATGGCCTTTTAAATTTTGAAATTTGAAACCGGTTTTAACGGTGACATTGTGATCCTCGAAAATAGGTTGATTCTTGTCCTCCTTTTGTTTGTTCTTGACAAGAGTTTCAAGATAACTGCTTTGCCAGGTTGTCCAGTCATAAATACGCCGTCTGGGTTGTTTCGCATTATTAACAGGTACCAGTTCTCCGGTCTCTGTATATTCATTTTGAAAGCCGCAGGCTTTACAGGAGAGTAAACTCTTGTGCGATTCCAAAGTAATTAGCTGCTTGCATACCGGGCAGATAAACAGAACCCGCTCCAGGTATTCAGGCTGATTTTTAGATTTGAATTTAACCCCGTATTGAGTCTGATATTCATAATCATCGTGCCACAGAGCGTTTTGAAGTTTTTTATGAATCTCTTCAGCCGAAACAAACTTTAACTCTTCCTTGTCAAATAGCTGACTGTATTCTATAAGCATACGACCGCGGTGGGGAGATCGACTCCAGCGCGGCCTTGTCAAGTAGCCGCCACGAGTCAAGGCCACAATGACTGGAATTTTGAGGCTTTTGATGAGCTTGCTGGTGGAATAAAAGATTTCATGAGTTTGACCGTCCCATGTGGCACGGCCTTCCGGAAATACGCAAATCACACGTCCGTCTTTGGCCAAACGCATCATCTGTCTCACGGTGGAAGAATCTGATCTGGCTTTTGTTTTTGGAATGACCGCCGCCATTTTGATAAAGAGCCATCTGGCAATAGAATTTCGAAGATTTGCATCGGACATGACAAAATGGATGCGCTGTTTGATAAAACTGTTCACCATGGGCGGATCCCAAAATGTCACGTGATTGCCTACCAGTATAAACGGCGGCTTTATTTGTTTGAAAAGGGCTTTATTTTTGGCTTTGATATGATAGGATAGTCTTAGACCTTGTGCGATCGTTGCATAGGCTATAAACCATAGGATCGGATTGAATTTCTTTAATGTTTTCTTTTGCATTTTTTGCCCTTTTCTTTTTGATGCCTATGAATTAAATTCAAATTTAAAAACTTGTTTCTAATTATCAAGTTAATTATTTTCTTTTGTTAGAAACTCTAAAAAACTACCCATACAAACTAACAGGACGGCCCTATGAATTTTTCATGGCATGTGTTTATCAATTTAGGGGTAATTTCGTGTTCGTTATTGCTTGCGACAGTCATCAGATCAAAAGTAAAGTTTTTTCAGAGATATCTGATCCCCAACGCATTGACAGCCGGATTTATTCTGCTTCCGCTCTATAATTTTATTTTTCCGCTGGTTGGGCTCACATCAATTCAACTGGGGCAATTAACTTATCATTTTTTGGGATTATCCTTTATTGCGCTGACTCTGCGGCAGGGGCCGAAAGGTAAAAAACAGAGCAAAAATGCGTTTCCCACAGCGGTTGCCATTATTTCTCAGATGGCGCTGCAGGCATTTGTGGGCTTGACCCTGACTTTGGTTTTTATTGCCACATTCATGCCTGATTTGTTTCATTCATTCGGGTTTATGCTGCCGCTCGGTTTTTCACAAGGCCCCGGACAGGCATATTCCATCGGTGAGGCCTGGAGTATCTACGGGGTGGAAAATGGAGGCAGTATCGGTTTGACGTTTGCCGCGATTGGGTTTGTGTTCTGCAGTTTCGGAGGAATCTTTTTAATTCAGCATGCCCTCAAAAAAGGCTGGGTTTCAGAACAGGAACTGGAGTCCATTGACACCCATTATACCCGCACCGGGGTGCGTCCGCGCGATAGTAAATTGGAAGTGGGCGCTGAATTGAAAACAGACACAGAAGCCATTGATTCGTTTTCGCTGCATATTGCCCTGGTTTTAACAGCCTATTTTATGTCCTGGTTGCTTTTAACCGGAATCGGCGAGCTTTTGGCGCTTGCCGGTCCCATGGGAGTGGAATTGGCCACAAATCTATGGGGTATTAATTTTATCTTTGCCGCTTTTATGGGGCTGACGCTGCGCGCTTTGTTGGTTAAATGCAAGGTTGATTACATCGCAGATAACAAGACGTTGACGCGTATAACCGGTCTGAGTGTCGATATTATGGTGGCAAGCGCTGTTGCTGCAATTTCGCTGGTGGCGGTGTGGCAGTATTGGCTCCCGATTATTATCCTGGCCGTGGTCGGCGCGGTGATGACCTTTTATGCTACAATCTGGTTCTGCTCACGCCTTTTTTATGATCATCGTTTTTTGCGAACATTATTGATCTTTGGTGTATCGACCGGAACATTATCAACAGGACTGGCGCTGCTGCGCGCTGTTGATCCGGAATTTGAATCGCCTGTGGCAAAAGATTATGCCTATGCGTCCGGTCTTACGTTTTTTCTAATGATACCGCTTATTCTCGTCATCAATTTACCCCTGCAAACCTACAAGACCGGCGATCCGCTTTACATGCTGATTGCTATTGGAATTTCGTTTCTTTATCTCGTATTTGTTACGGTGTCCTATGGGTTCATTGCCAGAAAACGGGCATTGGGCCAACACAAACACTTGTGGTTCAGACATCAGGGAGACTAAAATTTATCAGGGAGATTATTATGCTTCGATATTATCAATTTATTTTGCTAACTCTTGTTTTTATCGCCGGAAATGTCCGTGGTGTTCCCGGAGATATTGTCACAGGCTTTAAAGCACCCTATTCCCACTCTACCGGAATGACATTTGATGGAAAATGTTTGTGGATTGCGGATTATGAAGAAAAAAAACTGCTGCGTGTTGATCAAAACGGCAAAGTCGTTGATTCTATAAACTCACCCGGCTACTGGCCGACCGGACTTGCCTGGGACGGCGAATTTTTGTGGAACGCAGATGATGCTCAGAACAAAATTTATAAAATCAATCCCCAGGATGGTACTGTCATGTTCCGAATTGATGCTCCGTGCAGCAATCCGTTCGGACTGGCATGGGATGGTGAAACACTCTGGGTGGCGGACCGTCGCGATTCAGAAATACATAAAATGGATTTATCCGATGGAACCGCAATCAAAACGATCAAGGCGCCTGCCGGAAATACCCAGGGCCTGACCTTTGACGGTCAGTATCTGTGGTGCAGCGACCGGGGTGAGGACGAATTGTACATGATTGACCCGGAATCCGGATGTGTACTTGTAATCGGTCAAACCCCCGGGCCCTACAGCAGTGGTCTTGCCTGGGACGGCAGTTTTTTATGGAATGTCGATTTTGAAACGGACAGCTTGTACCAGTGCGTCCGCAGGGACAAGGAATTGTACAAACTTTCGGAATGCCGGTATACCGAGGTGACTTTGAAACATCATGCCTTTCCCCGTGGTCAGGGGAGTCTTCAACAACTCAATGTATACGTTGCGATTCCGGAGGAACGTCCGTATCAGAAAATTGAATCTATACAATTTTCACCTGAGGACTATAAAGGTCTGAAGGATCGCTGGGATCAGGAATTTGCAGCTTTCTCCTATCATGATAAATCCGGTCCTGTGCCGATTGAAACAGAGATGAGTGTAAGGGCAAAGCTCTATGCTGTCGATTATTTCATTTTTCCCGATCATGTGGGCGGTCTTGAAGATATTCCGAGTGACATTGCCGAATCCTACACCGCTGACGGCAGCAAGTACCGTATCAATGATTCGTTTATTCAAGCAAAACTCAAAGAAATCTTAAATGATGAACAACGACCGTATTATATGGCTCAGCGTATATATGATTATGTCCGCAATACATTGGAATACAAACTGGAGGGTGGGTGGAATGTCGCCCCGTTTGTCCTGCAACGCGGCACCGGGTCTTGTTCGGAATATACATTCAGTTTTATTGCATTATGCCGGGCTGCGGGAATTCCGGCCCGTTATGTAGGCGCTGCTGTTGTGCGGGGCGATGATGCGAGTATCGATGAATATTTTCATCGGTGGCCCGAGGTCTATTTGCCCGGATATGGCTGGATCCCAATGGATCCACAGGCCGGTGATAAGCAAACTCCGAGAGAGGTAGCTATGGGAATTGGACATCTTCCGAATCGTTTTCTGATAACCACTCAGGGAGGCGGGGATTCTGAAATACTGGGTTGGTATTACAATTCGAATGAATCCTTTATAACTGATCCCGGTATGGAACTTGAGGTCTGGACCGTCGGTGGATGGAATCCGGTTGCACGTTAATCCAGGACCGCCTCTGTTTATTAACGATGATTGTTTATGTGGAAAATAGCGCTACCTTTTTTGGGTGGAATCATGCTTTGCCCGGTGAACGGCGGGTTGCAGATATGCCGCCGTCACCGGGATTCGAACGTGTTGTGCTGTCTTGCTCAAAGTTTTATGCCGGCGCGGCAGATACAACAATTAAAGGATCCGAACAAGCCCGGACTGTCTCTATGATTTGAATTTATAAAGGCAGAGAATCTGGTGACACCGGAATGGATTTTTTCACGGACCGAGCAGAAGCGATTTGAAGGAGGCTGTTCACATTCATGTGGCGTCTCTCCAATTTGTTAATTTTGGTGATGAATGGATTATTGATTTTAAATAAATGGATAATTATATTGAGTTATGCAAAATGATCTGTACAAAACGATCGCTAAAGAAAGCCAAATAGATCTCCGGGTTAAAGGGTCTCACTTTATCGGACGCGCCTTTCCGGTGACTGACAGAAAAAAGGTCAAAGAAATCATAGTTGGCGTCTCTGAACAGCATTATGATGCAACACATAATTGTTATGCGTATTGTGTGGAAAATGGCAAGGTTGAACGATTCAATGATGATGGCGAACCGTCTGGAACTGCCGGCAAACCCATCCTCCAGGCTATTAAAGGAAATGATCTGTTAAATATTCTTGTTATTGTTACCCGATATTTTGGAGGTACAAAACTGGGAACCGGAGGTCTCGTTCGTGCGTATGGTCAAGCGGCAGGAGATGCTGTAAACGAGGCAAAGATTATTAAAAAGTATCGCACACGGCTGTTGGGTATTGAATGTCCATACGATCTGACCAACACATTAATGAAAAGCATAGAAAAATATGATGCCAAAGTTGTGCATTCTCAATTTGATGATCATATGGCGTATCAATTAAAAGTGCGTTCAAGCCGGATGGATGATTTTATTGATTATATTGTGGAAGAGTCCTCCGGGCGTATAACACCGATTGTATTGAAATAGGGAATTCAGTGTATCTTTTTTTATTTATTCTTACATTATTGCTCAGTGCGATATTTTCAGGGTCCGAGACCGCCTATATCTCTTCCAATCGAATTAAACTGCGTTTGAGGACCCATCAGGAACCGGAAAAGCAATTTTCAAATTTTCTGGTACAAAGCGACCAAACATTTTTAACGACCACCCTGGTGGGAAATAATATTGTCATGGTGGCTTGTTCGTCCCTTGCGATTGTGGTTTTCTCTGCTTTTTTTAATGAATCCGTACTGGTGCTGGTTACATCTGCATTCCTGCTGATTTTTGGGGAAATTATTCCAAAGTCTATTGCTACATTGATCCCAAACCGTATATCAGTTTCTTCGCCTTCGTTGCTTATGATGTTTTATTTTCTTTTTTATCCCCTGATATACATTTCGGAATTGTTTTCAAAACAGCTGCTTAAACTATTCAAAAGCCATGAAGATAATATCAATTCTGTTTTTTCAAAAACCAAACTGCCCATGCTCGTACGCGAATATGCACATCGCGAGTTGATTGATAAAACGGGGCGTCTGATGCTGCATCGCGCCATCAATATTGCCGATAAACGTGTCCATGATGTGCGCATCCCCCGCACAGAAATGGTCTCCTGCGAAATCAACACAGACCGGGAAGAGATTGTAAAGTTGTTCCACAACAGTGGATTTTCCCGGCTCCCGATTTACAGAGAACATGTTGACCAGATTGAAGGCTTTCTCTATGTTTTGGATTTTTTAACGGAACCGATTACTGATGTGCTGCCTCTTCGTTCACCATTGATGTTTCCCGCACACATGCGTGCGCTTGATGCATTAAAGGAATTCAAGCAAAATTGCAAAAGTATAGCTATTGTGGTAGATGAGCATGGCGGTACTGATGGTTTAATTACCCTCGAAGACATTGTTGAAGAATTATTCGGAAGCATTATAGATGAATATGATGTTTCAGAGGTTCTGATCAAATCTGTTGATGAAAAATCTATTGTTGCCGACGGCAGAGCTGAGATTGATCACCTGCGTGAACAGTACAACCTTGACTTGCCGGAAGGTGATTATGTCACCATTTCAGGGTTGGTCGAAAATAAATTGGGACGTGTCCCTGAGCGCGGCGATTATGTCCAATTGGATGATATTAAAATTATGGTCCTGGACAGCAGCAAAACAAAGATCAATAAAGTGAGAATCGATCAGAACGTGCAGGCTGTTAAGGAGAATCAAACTGATTAAACAGATTTTTACAGTGTTGACTTTACTCTTGATCAGTGCAAATGGCAGAGTGCAACAACCCGGCGCCTGGTCATATACGGATTATAATGATTACACTTTTAAAGATTTTAAGGATTATCCTGCTGCTTCGAAACGGATACAGCCGGATTCAATCGATTACAAATTGCTGCATGCTGCCGTTTTTTATGCCACCAACGCGCAAAGATACAAAAAGCATTTGCCGCCTTTTCAGCATTCTCCGGCACTGGAGTATGCGGCCCGGGCTTATAGCCTGGATATGGTGATATATGATTTTTTTTCGCACAAAAGTCCGGTGACCGGAAAAACGAATCTGGCGGATCGGTTGTCTCAGGTAGGCCTGAACATGGGATACCGCGCTGAAAATATTGCGATCGCATTTGCACTTGAATACAAGTCCGGGCGACCGGTTTACACCCCTGCCCAAAATGGCGGATACTTTAGCTATACTCATCGGGGGCCGGCGCTGGAGTACAGAACCTATCTTGACGTTGCAGAAACTGTGGTTCGTCAGTGGATGAATTCACCCGGACATCGACGAAATATATTAAATAGCAATCTAAAATATCTGGGGATAGGCGCCGCTTTTTATCGCCAGCATGATTTTTATAATATGGGCGCTTTTAAAATAACGCAGAATTTTTCCAGTGAGGACATGTGATCATTTTCGGTGCGCATTCAAAAACTATTGCGATTTTTATGGCAGCGTTGATAGTATTGAGCTTTTCCAGCATCGCTCTTACTCAAAATATTCAAAAAGCCGAATCCTGGCTGCGCGCTGAAGCCGAACGCAAAGAACAAAGGGCAAAGCGCCTGCTCACAGGCGCTGGAACTATTACAGATAATCAAGAAAAATATGATGTTCATTACTATGCTTTGAAACTTGATCTGGATGTCGCGGAAGAGTATCTTGCAGGGGAAATGACCGTAAAGGCATGGGCTCTGGATTCCCTGCACCACATTGAACTGAATCTACTGGACGAAATGAGGGTGGATTCAGTTTTAGATCGCGGAAAACGACTCAGCTTCGGACATGTTGATGATTTGATACATGTGAATTTATCCGCACCTGTTTCCCCGGACAGTAGCTTTTCTCTCAGCGTCTATTACAGCGGTTATCCGGAGAACGGCACGAGAATGCATTTCGGCTTTGATACTTATCAGAATAAACCGATGATATGGTCTCTGAGTGAACCTTTTGGCGCAAGAACCTGGTGGCCCTGCAAGGATTACCCAAAGGACAAGGCAGATTCAGTAAATATTTATATTACAGTTCCACAGGATTTAATCGTCGCGTCTAACGGGCGCCTGGTCAAGACCACACCTTTGGGTGAAAAGCGTACTTTTCACTGGCATGAACAGTATCCCATTGCAACTTATCTGGTTTCAGTTGCCATCCATCCCTATATCAATTATCAGGATTGGTATATTACCGCTTCCGGAGATTCAATTTTATTGGATTATTACGTATTTGCTGAGCATCTGAGCGCGTTAAAAAATAATTATGCCAAAACACCGGAAATGATGTCCGTATTCTCTGAACGTTTCGGCGAATATCCATTCCCTGAAGAAAAATACGGGCATGCTGAATTCCTGTGGGGCGGCGGCATGGAACACCAGACCATCAGCAGTCTCGGATATTGGGGCGAAATTCTGATCGCTCATGAACTGGCGCATCAATGGTGGGGGAACATGGTCACCTGTGAGAATTTTCATCATATCTGGCTGAATGAAGGCTTTGCGACGTATGCAGAAGCTCTGTGGAAAGAATACCTGGGCGGAGCGGATGCTATGCGCCAATGGATGAATTACAAGCGATACCTGGGAGAGGGTACGGTGTTTGTTGAAGATCCGCTTCAGGATGATATTTTTCATTATGAACTGACTTATATGAAAGCAGGATGGGTGCTTCATATGCTGCGGCATGTGGTCGGGGAGACCGTGTTTTTCGAACTACTCCACGAGTATAGAGAACGATTTTATTTCAAGACCGCAGTGACCAAGGATTTTCAGACAGTGTGTGAAGCCGTGAGCGGGATGGACCTGGAGCCGTTTTTTCAGCAGTGGATTTATGAATCCGGCTATCCGTTCTACCGTTACACGTGGAAGACGGAAAAAACATCGAGTGGAAACTATCTTTTATCGATCATGATCCATCAGGTTCAGGATGATGTTGTCTATCAGATGCCGATTGATATGCAATTACAATTTACAGCCGGGGATTCAACGATCGTGCTTCAGAATAGCAAGCGTTCGCAGGCTGTTCGAGCTCACTGTATCTGAACCTCCCGCAGACGTTAATCTGGATCCTGATCACTGGATTTTACGCCGGCAGCAGGAACTGAGTGTAAATGCGATCCGATTGCAACAGATTAAACTTTTGGATGAACGGGACAACAATCTGGTCAATCTTTTACCCGGACAATCAGCTCAATGCCGCTTCCATCTGCATAATGACGGTATCGATCTTGGAGAAACATACGGTATTTTGCGCACGGACAATCCGTTTGTAAGAGTTCTGACGGATTCAGTTCACTTTGGCAATGCTGCAGCACAGGATACACTGCCGTTGCAGTCGCGGCCCTTTGACATACAGGTTTCACCGACCGCCCGTCCCGGCCGAGTCGATTGTGAGCTCTGGCTCTATAATGAGAACAATATTCCGCTGTTTCCGGTTCACACAAGCTTTTATGTCGGGCCTTCCCAGGTCATTCTTATCAATGATGCAGTTGAAGCAGATGCCGGTGATTATTTCAGGCATCTGTTCGAATCACGTTATCTTTCATATTCTGTTTGGACTAATAAAGTCCGCGGTTTAATACCAGCTAAAGCAGTAGATGCGCCGCTCTGGATTTGGTACAGCGGGGACGATGCGCAATTTAGCCTGACCGCCGAGGAACAAAATGCATTGATGTCCATAGTTAACAGCGATAATCATCTCATTCTTATCGGCTCTAATGTGGGGTATGATCTGATCGAACAGGGTACAGCCCTGGATTCATTGTTTTACCATCATGTGCTGCATGCCCGTTATGAATCCAGATCTGCGGTCTCTTCAATGATTTCCGGGAATTTTTACTATCCGTATTGGCGTGATTTGACATTGAGCTTGACTCATCAGGATACTCTTGAGCAGATACATATTGGAAACGTTATAGAATCCATTGATCCGGCACAGGACTGTTTTTTGTATCCGCTGGACAATGGCGCAGCAGGTATTTTCTATGATGATAAAAAGAGCAGGCCGAAAGCAGATTTATTTATCTTTTAACCCGGTAAACTTTTGTGATGCCTCAGGAAAGAGCCGCTTCAGCTGGTTTGACCGTATTAATTCCTGGTTTCAGCTTGACTCGGACACAGACGTTGCCGGTGTAAAACAGCAGCCCGAAACATATTTTACAGTGCGAAATGTTCCAAATCCGTTCAATCCGGAAACTAAAATTGATATTCAGCTGCCCGCCCCGGGACACGTGGAGATTGATGTTTATAATTCACGGGGGCAACATGTGCGCCCTCTCTATTCGGGGCGCATGGATAGGGGGATTCACAGGATCAAGTGGGATGGCAGAGACAGACGGGGGTTGGATATGTCCAGCGGTGTTTATTTGCTGTCTATTGCTTTGGAAACCGATAACCGGGTTTTACAAAAGACACTGAAAATGATAAAATTAAAATAAATTTCTGCGTATTGATTAAAAAAGGGGGTGCCATGACTAGAGATTACAAAACCATTAAATCCTGGCCTGAACATGAACGACCTCGGGAACGGCTTTTAAAATATGGACCGGATACTCTATCCGAAGCCGAGCTGTTGGCGATTATACTGCGTACCGGCAATGGCCGGGCATCTGCAATGGGCCTTGCGCGTCAACTCCTCAATGAATTTGACGGCTTGCGCGGTCTGGATACCCAGCCTGCCGAAGCTTTATGCAAAGTGAACGGCATTGGAATTGCAAAAGCAGCGCAGCTAAAGTCTGCTCTTGAATTATCCAAACGTCTGGTGCAGCAGCAATGGGGAACGCAAAACCGCCGAATTCATTCTTCCGAAGATGTATATCAGTGTGTCAATCTCCGGATGCGTGATTTAAATCGTGAGGAATTTCGGGTGCTGTTTCTGACCTCGCGCAATGAATTGATCGCCGAGAAAACACTATTCGAAGGCAGCTTGTCCGAAAGTGTGGTGTCTCCGCGCGAAGTCATCTTGAAAACAGTGCAGTTATCTGCTGCCCGCATTATACTGCTGCACAACCATCCCAGCGGTCATCCCGATCCGTCAGATGCGGATAAAAAAGTGACCCATAAACTGGTGACAGCATGCCGATATGCTGAAATTGAAGTTTTGGATCATATTATCATCGGCAAGGATTCTTTTTTCAGTTTCGCGGATCACGGTCTTTTAAGGTCTGGTTGACCCAGAGTAAGCTGTATCAGTCTTTAATGCCGTATCTGTCCATCTCCGTTGACGATGAATTTTTGGGTCGTCAGGGATTCGAGTCCCATGGGCCCATAGGCCTGAAGCTTTGTGGTAGAGATGCCGATTTCTGCTCCAAGACCGAGTTCACCGCCGTCGGAAAAACGCGAAGATGCATTTACCAGCACAACCGAGGAATTAACACGCCTGAGGAATTCTTTGGCGTTTGAATAATCGTTTGTGACAATAACGTCGGTGTGATCAGATCCGTACTTTGCGATATGATCAATGGCGTCATCGAGACTGTCCACCACACGGACGGCGAGAACAAGCGATAAAAACTCGGCAAAATAATCATCCTCCGAGGCTGACTTTACGTCCGGCAATACTTTTCTGGTGTTATTACAGCCGCGCAGTTCCACACCTTTGGCGTTCATTGCTCTTTCAGCATCCGGCAAAAAATCAGCGGCAATGTCCTTGTGCACCAGCAAAGTTTCCAATGCATTGCAAACGCCCGGTCTTGATGTTTTGCCATCTATCAAAAGATCGACCGCTTGAGCAACATTCGCCGATGAATCGACGTACTAATGACATACGCCCTTGAACGTCTTGATAACCGGGATGCGGCTGTTCTCGGTGACAAACCGGATCAACCCTTCACCGCCGCGCGGGATGATAATGTCGATATAATCTGATAATTTGAGCATTTCCTGAACAGCTTTCCGGTTGGGGGTCGGGACCAGGGTGACCATAGCCCTGGGAAGACCGGCCTGTTCCAGGCCGGTATGCAACGCAGCTGCTATGGCCTGATTGCTGTGAAATGCCTCGGAGCCGCCTCTTAGAAATACACTGTTTCCGGCCTTGAAACATAGTGCTGCTGCATCGGACGTCACATTGGGACGGGATTCGTATATCATACCAATGACGCCGAGCGGTATACGTTTCTGTGAGACTTGTAATCCATTGGGACGTCTCCAGGTTTTTGTGATTTCACCCACCGGGTCCGGCAATTGAGCAATTTCACGCACGGCTGCGGCCATTTTTGATAATCCCGCATGTGATATCACCAGGCGGTCGATCATGGCGGCGCTTAAACCATTGGCTTTTGCATTTTCAACATCCTTGGTGTTTTCAGATACGATAAATTGGGCTTGATCTATCAGAGAATTGGCCATTTTATGCAATACATCATTTTTAACATGTGTAGATAATTGTGCAGTAATTTTACATGCACTCCGGCATTGATCGGCCAAAGCCATCAATTGTTTGGATAAATCAGACATAATCCTCTCCTTTTTATATTTTATCTTTCAAGGACTTTGGGCTGGAAAACAGCACCAGGTCATCTCGGTGAACAGCGACATTCGTATAACTGTACCCCAATATTTTTTCAATTGCATGACTTTTCTTGCCAATAATTTTCAAAAGATCAGAAGCGTCATATTGACTGATGCCCTTGGCGATTCTCAGTATAGTTCCGGAGGACCTACGAAAGATAATGGCGACGGCATCACCCCGAGTGAACTGCCCCTTGATTTCTACAATTCCGGATGGCAAAAGTGAGGCGCCTTTAAAAGCAATGGCTTTGGCCGCTCCCTGGTCTATCCAGATTTCACCGGCACCGGGAAGTGCATGCAGCATCCAGTGCTTTTTGGCTTTGATCGGAGTGTCATGTTTTTTAAATATCGTGCCGCATATTTCACCCTCTAATAATCTTGTCAGGCACTCGGGGCGCGTCCCGTTGAGAATAACGGTATTGATTCCGCGCGCCGTTGCTTTCTCTGCTGCTTCAATTTTTGTAAACATACCGCCTGTGGCATTTGGATCATTCGCTTTTCCGGCCAGATTGTATATGGAGCTGTCAATGTTTTCAACCACGGGAATAAAGCCGGCTGAATGGTTTTGTCTTGGATCTGATTGATACAAGCCGTTAATATCAGAGCAAATAATCAAAAGGTCCGCATCCGCAAGCACGGCAACATGAGCGGCGAGGTTATCATTGTCTCCTACCTTGAGCTCATCAATGATGACTGTATCGTTCTCATTCACGATGGGGAGTGTGTCCAGTTCAAGCAGTTTGAGAATGGTATTTTTGGCATTTACAAACCGTTGTCGATCATTTATCCCCTGATACGTTAATAAAAGCTGGGCGCAGGGAAAATCAAATAATTGTTTCCAATGATCCATTAATAGCGGTTGTCCGATGGCTGCGACAGCCTGTTTTTCCGAAATATTGAGTTGATGTTTGGAATACTTTGCATTTATTTGCGTCAATCCGGCTGCAACCGCTCCGGAACTGACCAGTATGATTTGCCGGCCCGACTTTCTGCAGGCGCTGATAAACCGGGCTATCCCGGACGTATACAGAGCGCTGATCGTATTGCCTGGGGCCACAAAGTGCACTTCCGACTTTGATCACAGCCCGTTGCCACTGTGGAGTTTTTATTTTTACCTGCTTGGCCATTAATCATTCCGGTTTGAATAGAGGTTGTTTGGATTGTGTAGCGTCTCAAATACGGTTTTTTCATCCAAATAGGGGGTGTACTGTAAATAATCGAGCCCTGAATCAAAAATAAACTCTGTCAGCAATGTCTTGATCGTGTCGACGAGTTCTTTACCATCCCAGGGCTTTTCGATGTATCTGTCAATATGTGCCTGATTAATGGCGCGTATGGCAATCCCTGGTGGGTGGCAAGGCCCGTGAGTAGTATGGTTTTGATTTTCGAAAAGCGTTCATCCTCCTTTAATTCAATCAAAAAATCAATTCCATTCTGATCCGGCATAATGTGGTCGCAAATCACAATGGCGATATATCGTCCGGCTGATTCCAGCTCTTCAAGCACCTGGCAGGCTTCTGAGGCTGATCCGCAGAATGAGAGGTTGAGGTCTGACTGGAATAGGGTCAGATCGCGCTGCAGGGTATAAAGCACATTTTCCTGGTCATCAATACAGACTATGTTTAATCGTTCCATACATACACCTCACAGTGCTATTTTAACAGAAAACGTTGTTTTGCCGGGTTTGCTGTCTACACGGATGGTACCGTTGCAGTAGCTCAGTAATTTTTCAACGATGGACAGTCCCAGACCCAAACCAAATGACAGTCCATCAACTTTGGTGGTCACATGCGGCTCAAATATATGAGGGATCAGTTCCTTCGGTATCCCAGGGCCATTATCCGTAATCTCGATAAACGCATTTGAATCTCGCTTAAAAGAGTGGATGTATATTTCAGGCTTTACTGTTTCTGCATGACTCAAACTCTGACACGCGTTGGTCAAGAGGTTGGTCCAGACCTGTACCAGTTCAGATGGATTGGCCTGAATCTCAATATCGGTTTCGATATCAATATGCAGATCGATATGTTTGCACTGGGGATAAATTAAAGTCAGCGCCTCGTTTATCGTCTCGCGGATACTTACCTTGTTTAATTTTTTTCTCGGTTCAGAGCCTAATGAACGCATAGATTTAATCACTTGCGATGCTTGATTGGCGGAGACGCTCATATCATGCAGAGTTGTGGCCAATTGCCATTTAAAATACAGGTTTTTTATGGTATTGGGTGTAATGTGCTCATTATCGGATTCATCGATTTTTATATTCATTTCTGACAAGTGTTGAATACTCTGGCGGTCATAGTCCGTATTTTTTTCGAGTTGCTTATACAACTGCCGGGTGTCGCGCGTGGAGAGGGCGCGACCGTTCTCCAGTGCATTGTATAAAAGATTTTTTTCCCGCTCGCCTTCAACGGTAACAATGTCCTGAAATTTGCTGCACAGCCACTTTGTATTTCTGGACAACACCGAGAGGGCATTATTTAATTCATGGGCGATTCCGGAAGCCATTTGTCCCAGAGAAGCCAGTTTTTCATGCATGATGAGCTGGTTCAAAGTCTCATGTTTGTCCAGAGCAGCTTGCTGCAGGTTGAGCGTTCTGCTGAATAATTCATGCACCACTACAGGCATAAAATCCTGATAGAACTGATGCACAAGTTTGTCCTGATCGATAGAGTCAAAGGTGAGAAATCTCAATACCGATGGTTTACGTGCAAGGACTGTGGCGCCGCTCTTGAACGTACTGGAAAAAAAGCTATGCACGCCAACAAACATATCAGGCTCGACGGTAAACAAGCGAATCCGCTCTCCTGCCAGCTCATGATATCCATCCAGCTGACCGGATTCCAGCAGATAAAGCCGATCGTTAAATTTATCCTGTCGCATAATCAGGTCATGAGTGTTAAAGGCAACGCGGCTGCCTGGATCGGAAAAATAATGGTCTCGTATGTATTAGAGATCATCAGGGTATGTTGCTTGTTTTTCGGTTCATACAAAGTGTACCGCTTTCAGGATAACCATCAATACGGCCAGTCCTATCAATCCCATGATACCGATCAACAGTGCGGGTTTGGCCATGTGTTCGGTCCGAATGATTCCGGTGGCATGCGCCATCGCGTTCGGAGGTGTGCTGATGGGCAGGGCCATAGCCAGTGAAGCTGCGAGTGTGACGGTAAGGATCAGCAGCTTGGAACCGTAAACAGCGACTGAGGACAGATTTGCTCCCATGGCTGCAATAATCGGCAGCATCAGGTTGGCTGTGGCTGTTCTGGACATGAAATTAGCCAGAGTAAAGGTGATCATTGTCGCGATACCAATAATCAGTAGCGGAGATAGGGTGTCAAACGGGATGCTGTCGATTATATGAAGAGCCAGTCCGGTTTCTTCCATGGCATTACCCAGTGCGATACCGCCGGCCAGCAGCCATAATATATCCCAGTTCAGGCTTTTCATATCCTTGGCTGATACAATGTTGGTCATGGAAAAGACGACGATTGGGATCATGGCCACCGTGTACGAATTAATGCCATGCATAAAATCGGTCAACCATTAGAAAAATGGTAATACCAAAGGTGATATAGATGGTAATGGCACGCCAACCTTTTAAAAAATGTCCTTTAATATCAAGATTCACCGCTTCCACGCGGGATGGATAGAATCGCCATATTAAAAACCAGCAAAACAGAAGATTGACCAGTACAAATGGAATACCGAATGTCATCCACTGAGCAAAAGACACAGAGTCTGCGCCTGTGAGATATTTTAATGCAATAGCGTTTGGAGGTGTCCCGATTGGCGTCCCAATTCCTCCCAAATTTGCAGAAAAGGGGATTGCCAGTACAAATCCGATTTTGCCGGGATCATCATGCGGAAACAGCTTTAAAATCGGCATGAGAATGGTAAGCATCATAGCTGCTGTGGCGGTGTTGCTCATAAACATTGAAAAGACTGCTGTCGTAAACATGAGTCCGAACATGATATACTTGGGTTGCGTTCCAAAGGGCTTTAGCAAAACTCTGGCCAGGTTGGTGTCGAGTCTGTATTTGGCAGCCGCTGCCGCCAGGTAAAATCCACCCAAAAAGAGGAAAATAACCGGAGAGGCGAAGGATGCCATGATTTTCCGGTAATCAAGGGCGTTGTCCGGTGCGATCGCAGATCGTAATCCCAGAAAAGCAGTGTCGGACAGCATGAGAAGTAAAAGGACAATAATAAGTATTGAAGTGGCGTAGATTGGCACAAGCTCTGTTACCCACAGAAACAGGGCGCAGAGAAAAATTGCAACAAGCCGGTGTTCAACGACTGTCAACCCCTCAATTCCAAGCCATTCTGACGGCAACAACAGAATCAAAAGCGGAACACCAAATGATAAAATAAATTTAAATCGTTTTTTCATAAAAAATTCAGTTGTAAAATTTACCCCAAGATAATAAAATTCACTGTGAAAACAAAGAAAGCTCATAAGAAATTAAATGTAAAGGCAATTAACTTTGCCGATCGGACAGAACCGAATGAGTATTCAGTTTCATTGTGTATTATTTGAAATTTATCTTGCATCAATATAGTATTATATTTATATTTTTCGAGCTAAATGATGTTGTGTAGCGCGGCATACAGACTTTTCTGCACTCTATGTTTCGCTTTAACTGATATGATCATTAAACAGGTAACATACCCTTGTCTTCAAAACAAACAAAAAATGATTCTGGATCTGATCAGGATTTTATAAAGAGGGCATTGAACTTGGCTGAGCGCGGACGTCTGCGGGTCAGTCCAAATCCAATGGTGGGCGCAGTTGTCGTAAAAGACGGAAATATTGTAGGAGAGGGGTATCATCAACTTTTCGGACAGGCGCATGCTGAGGTGAATGCTTTAGAACATGCCGCAGACGATGCTCTTGGCGCTACCTTGTATGTGACTCTTGAACCTTGTTCGAGGACCGGAAAGACAGGGCCTTGCACGGCACGTATTGTATGAAGCGGGTATCAGCCGTGTCGTGGTAGGCATGATAGACCCAAACCCGCAGGAATCCGGACGCGGTATAGAATTTTGAGATCCAAGGGGATTAGCGTTGATGTTGGGATTCTCGAAGAAAAATGTCAGGAATTGAATAAAGGATACGTAAAGTTCATCCAAACCAGCCTGCCGTTCATCACCTTGAAAATTGCTCAGACCCTGGATGGGCGAATTGCAACAAGTACGGGCCATTCCAAGTGGGTGACCTCGGAAGAAGCACGCAAAGCCGGACATCGATTGCGTGCCAGGCACGATGCGGTACTGGTCGGGATCGGGACTGTCCTCAATGATGATCCGCATCTGACTCTGCATGAAACAAAAGGGGTGCTGCCCAGACGGATTGTCCTGGATAGTAAGTTAAGAGTGCCTCTCGACTCCAATGTCATCGCAGATGATTTGGCGAGCAGGACCATTATTGTGACCTCAAGTCAAGCCTCCAAAGAGAAAGTACAGCGCATTGTGGAGCGTGGCTCAACAGTGCTGGTTCTGAATGCAGATGATAACGGCCATATACCCCAGCAAGTACTCTGGAAGGAACTGGGTGAACTTGGCATCACATCCGTTTTGGTTGAAGGGGGAAGCGGAGTGCATACGGAATGCCTGCGTACCGGCAATGTGGATGAGGTTATTATTTTTATTGCCCCCAAGCTTTTGGGCGCCGGTCTTGATTCCGTAGGGGACCTGGGAATAAGAAATATGAATCAGGCGTTGGAGTTAAAAAATTTAAAAATCAAACGCTTATCCTCTGATATTATGATTTCAGCGAGATATGATACTCAAAAAAATGAAAATTGATCATGTTCACAGGCCTGATTGAAAAAGTCGGTATATTGCAGGCGTTGGTAATAAAGGGGGATGCCGCACATCTCTCCATAACGTCGGAACATTTTTTGGCCGACACCCAAATTGGAGACAGCATTGCAGTGGACGGTATCTGTTTGACAGTCATCCGACGCTCGGATGATGCATTTACAGTAGATGCGGTGCAAGAAACTCTAAACCGAACTACGTTGGGAACAAAATCACCTGGAGAACGTGTTAACCTGGAAAAGGCGCTTATGCTCAACCAGCGCCTTGGAGGACATATTGTTCAAGGGCATGTTGACGGAGTGGGCAAAATTCTGAGAAGAATGCCTCTTCAGCAAGGTATGAGCTTTGAGATCAATATACCGGATACATTGAATGAATTTGTTGTGGAAAAAGGATCAATTGCCATTGACGGGATCAGTCTGACGGTTGCAGCTGTTAATACGAACCGAGTTACAATAGCAGTTGTTCCACACACGCTGAATTCCACTACGCTCGCGTCGAAAAAAACAGGAGATTTTGTGAATCTGGAAACGGACATTTTGGCGAAATATGTTCATAAAATGGTTGCACCCGCGGGCAGGGAATTGACTAAAAAAAAATTAGAAGAATTGGGATTTTAATACATGAAATCGAAATTTAATACCATTGATGAGGCTGTTGATGCTCTGACACGGGGTGAAATTATCATTGTTGTAGATGATGAAGAGCGGGAGAATGAAGGTGATTTTATCCTGCTGGCAGAAAAAGCCACTCCTGAAAAGATAAATTTTCTCGCACAAAAAGGCAGGGGACTTGTCTGTGTGGCCATGTCACGCGATAAATTAAATGATCTCGAACTGTATCCCATGGTCCAGCATAATACGGCTCACATGGCAACAAAATTTACCGTTTCCGTTGACGCCCGGTACGGAATCACCACAGGAATCTCCGCGCATGACCGCGCGAAAACCATACAAGATCTGGTAGACCCTGATTCTACTCCTCAATCTTTTGCAAAACCCGGTCATATTTTTCCTATTTCTGCCGAAGAGGGCGGTGTTCTCAAGCGTGCAGGACATACTGAATCCGTCGTGGACCTGGCCAGATTATCCGGCGCTCGGCCGGCCGGTGTGCTTTGTGAAATACTGAATGAAGATGGCACCATGGCCAGAGTGCCGGAGTTGCTGCAGCTGGCTGATGAATTTGACATGAAGATCATCACAGTCCGGGATTTGATCGAATACCGACACAAAACTGAAAATCTGATCCACTGTGTGGCGTCTGCAAATTTACCGACAAAGTACGGGTATTATCAGCTCAGAATTTACTCCAATGCCCTGGATAATAAAGAGCATCTGGCCATTATTAAAGGAGATGTTGATACGGATGAACCCGTGTTGGTTCGTGTGCACTCTGAATGTATAACAGGTGATCTTTTGGGTTCATTGCGCTGTGACTGCGGCGATCAGCTCACACAGGCGCTCAAAACCATTGAAAAAGCGGGACGGGGTGTGGTACTGTATATGCGCCAGGAAGGCCGGGGAATCGGACTGGTCAACAAGATAAAAGCGTATCATTTGCAGGATAACGGCAAAGATACAGTAGAAGCCAATGAAGAGCTGGGATTTGCAGCTGATCTCAGAAACTATGGCTTGGGAGCGCAGATACTGAGTGAGCTGGGAATCCGGAAAATTAGGCTGCTTACCAACAATCCGAGAAAAATAGTCGGACTTACGGGGTATGGATTGGAAATTGTGGAACGATTGCCTATTGAAATTCTGCCTAATGTTGTTAATGAAAATTATCTTCGTACGAAACGTGACAAACTGGGTCATATGATATTACTCAGTGATCAATCAAATAGCGCATGCCAAACAAAAAAGGATGAACACAATGCCTAAAATATATGAAGGACAACTTGATGCGAGAAACAAGACGTTCGGAATCGTGGTCAGCCGCTTTAACGAGCTGATCTGCAGTAAACTGCTTGACGGCGCGTTTGACTGCTTGACTCGGCATGCTGCAGATATGGACAAGGTGGATGTGGTCTGGGTGCCTGGAGCGTTTGAAATTCCTATTGCGGCCCAAAAAATGGCGCAAAGCGGAAAATACAGCGCCGTTATTTGTCTGGGAGCTGTGATTCGCGGCGATACTCCGCATTTCGAGTATATTGCCGCCGAGGTGACCAAAGGCATTGCACAGGCTTCACTAGAAGCGGGATGTCCGGTGTCTTATGGAGTCATCACCCCGGATACTCTTGAACAGGCCATTGAACGGGCCGGTACAAAATCCGGAAATAAAGGCTGGGATGCCGCCCTCGGCGCAATAGAAATGGCCGATCTGTTTTCATCTCTTGAATAGGATTCCCCATGATTTTTCAGAAAATACGATACGGTCTGTTTTTTCTCTTACTTGTCACGCTGAATATTGCCGGATCTGAGAATATACGCAGCTGGAAAACCATCACCAATTTGACTGATATTGAGGAAATGGTTCTTGTCGGTGATGAAATTTGGTGTGCCACCAACGGCGGGGTTTTGACTCTGGATACCCGGACAAAAGAATTTAATTCTATTACCAATACGGAAGGTTTAGAAGGTATCAATATAACCTGTATTGAATACGATGCAAGAGGTTATATTTGGAACTGCATTAAGTAATGGATTCATTCAGGTTTACAATACCGGGACAAAAACCTGGCAGTTTTATCGCGGTTTTGAGAATCAATCGACCATACAAGATATTCATATTAATGATGAATTTGTGCTAATCGGATTTGATAAACGGACTTGCACAATTGCGTCTTGACGCAATCAACAGGTGGGAGCTTTACTGGATCGCTGAGATCGGAAAAGTTGACCATGTTTTTAATGATGGTGAACACATTTGGCTTGCCCAGGACGGCAAAGTCCTCCAAAACGAGACAAACTATCCGAATCTGCAGATTCCGGCGAGCTGGAAATCATATTCCAGCGATGATCATTTCAATTCTGCATCTGTTCTGACCTTTTTTGAATTAAATTCCAATATTTATGCAGGCGCAACAAACGGACTCTACCAGTTCCAGACTGATCAGTGGGTGCGGCTGGGTTTTAATGATGAATCTGTAAATTCCATAACGATGTGGAATGACAGATTAAGCTTGATTACCCGTAATGGTATTTATGCTCAAAATAAAGCCGGGGAATGGCAAACCATTTCAAACGAGATTCATAACGCGAACGATTTGATATCTGATGCACAGAATGAGTTGTGGGCAAGTCAGCCCGGTTACGGATTGATTAATTTTTCCGGCAGTATAGGTTCTCTTTCTGTAGAGAATTGTTTTCCGAACGGTCCCGGTACCAACAGTTTTTCCGATATGGTCATCGATCAGGATGGTCATCTGTGGACAACCTCTGCCGGAAACGGCATTAATTTTTACAATGGCTCCACATGGAAATCGTTCAAGCGGAAGAATGGCCTGCCCTCTGATGATTTTCGCGCCATCGAGGTGGATGAAAACAATCGTATCTGGGCTGGGTCCTGGGGCGGAGGAGTGGTTCGCTTTATAAAGGTCAATGATGATTCTGTCACGTTTGATGTAATGCGTTCCATGGATGGAAACCTGGCCGGAATCAGTTCTGATCCAAATTATATTGTCGTTCGGGATATTCTATGTGACCCTGATAATAATTTATGGTTTTCGAACTATCTTGCAGCTGATAGAAAAGTGCTGGCAGTACGCGATCCGGAAGGAAACTGGCAGCACTGGAGCACTGCGGATGGTATCCGTTCGAGTGAAGTGTCCAGGCTGACGGTTGACAACAGCGACAGGATCTGGATTGCTACGGATGTCTCAGGATTGTCTGTACTTGACTATGGAGAGTCGTTACTTGATAAATCGGATGATGATTTGAGCGGTTATTTGAATACAGCGGAGGGACTGGAAAGTGACCGTGTTAATGCGGTGGCCTATGATTTGGACGGTACCATGTGGATTGGTACATTGGAGGGACTCAATTACTGGTTCGCCGGCAGTGTGAGTACCAACTATAATGTTATTAATGATGTAATCAATGCAATCCTTATCGATCCGCGTAATAATAAATGGTTTGGCACCCAGGGCGGTCTTTCTGTTATGCAATTTGATGGTGTAAGCTGGGATCACTATTCCACCAATGACAGTCCGCTTGTGTCAAATAATATCACATGTTTTGCGTTGGATAAAAGCTCCGGTGACCTCTATATTGGAACAACAAATGGGCTTTCTGTTCTGAGGACTCCGTTTACACAACCTGAAGAAACTCTTGACAAGGTCATGGGATATCCGAATCCGTTCGTTCTTGACCAGAACGGTGCGTTATTTTATATGAATAAACTGGCGATCAATTCCGCCATCAAAATCTTTACGTCAGAAGGTCGGCTTGTCCGCACAATCCCCGAGGATCAAGTCCCTGGTGCACAAGCTGTTTGGGACGGAAAAAATAATAATGGAGAGACTGTGCAAAGCGGTGTGTATGTATACCTGATCACTGCAGAAGACGGTGAACGCACCGTCGGAAAAGTCGCAGTTATCAACCCCTGATTCTGAAAATTCTACCTTCGGGGGAAATATCACTTGCAAAATATCCTTTTTTGTTGTTACTTTTAGATGAACAATATTCTGCGATGCTATGCTAAAAAGTCTTTATATCAAAAATTACGTCCTGATTAATGAACTTTCCATAGAGTTCGGAGAGGGACTGAATATTATAACAGGTGAAACCGGAGCCGGTAAATCAATCCTGGTGGGCGCCGTAGGTGCGATACTTGGCGATACCCTGGACAAGGAAAGTGTGCGTCAGAATGCCGACAAGGCTGTTTTCGAAGCGGAATTTCTGCTGCAGCGACCCGATTTTTTAAAACCATTCTTTAAAGAAAACGAGCCTGGATTCGATAGGGGCTGCTCTTTTACTGCGCCGCGAATTGAACCGTAACGGCAGAACGCGAAGCTTTATCAATGATTCGCCGGTACCGCTCAAAGTTCTTTCCAGCCTGGGTGATTTGCTGGTTGATGTGCATGGTCAGCACGAACATCAGCTTTTATTGCGGCCGCGTGAACATGTGTTTTATCTGGATGCCTATGCAAAAAACGAGGATTTGCGCCAGTCTGTTGCCCTGGCCTATCGGCGTTTAAAGGCTTTGCAAAAAGAACTGGATTCCGTGATTGCACATCAACAGGAACTTGAACAATCCAGAGACTATATCGAGTTTCAGCTAAAAGAAATCTCCAAAGTGGCCCCCATGCCGGATGAGGATAGTGAACTAGAAAAACAAGAACGCATATTATCCAATTCACAGTATTTATATGAAAAGGTGAATGCAATCTATAACGATTTTTATGAGAAAAATGGCGCTGTTGTGGAAGTCATCAAAGGTGCAGAAAATTCTCTGAAAAATTGTTCGGATATTGATTCAAAGCTTTTTCAACTGGTGGAGGAGTGCGAATCCGCGAGAATTGCTGTCCAGGATGTGGCGGAATCATTGCGTGAATATACTTCTAAAATCACCTTTGATTCCAGTGCACTGGAACGCATTCAAACGCGGCTTGCCGCTTTAAACGGACTCAAGAAAAAATACGCGCCAACGATACAGGAAATACTGGATAAAAAACAATTGTTTGAAAACGAGCTCGGCCGGATTGACAATGTCGATGAGACAATCAAATCCCTTGAGAATAAAATGGGTACAGTTAGAGACTCGTTGACGGATTTTGCTTTGAAATTGTCTGAAAAGAGAAATTCATCAGCAGAATATCTGGCGCAAAATGTGAATAAAGAATTGTTAAAACTTGGGATGGAAAAAGCGAGTTTTTCTGTTGATAATAAACAGACAGACACAGATTCTGAATTATATGTCCAGGACGGGACGAGAAAACTCAGAGTGACAGAGAATGGTATAGATCATATAGAATTTCTTATATCCTCAAATCCCGGCGAGCCTCCCCGGCCCCTGGCAAAGATCGCTTCGGGCGGTGAAATTTCCCGGGTGATGTTGGCCTTAAAGTCTTTACTGGCAGAGGCTGATAATGTCCCGGTTCTCATTTTTGATGAAATTGATGCAGGCGTTTCGGGTCGAATTGCTCAGTCTGTCGGCGTCAGCCTCAGAAAACTGGCCCAAAGCCACCAAATATTATGTATCACTCATTTACCTCAAATTGCCAGTATGGCGCACACTCATTTTGTCGTTGAAAAATATGAAACGGATGGAACCACGAATACTCAGATACAACTGCTCGACTATGAACAGAGAATTGAAAATATTGCAAGGTTGATGGGCGGCAAAATCCTGGACGATTCATTCAGGAACTCGGCTGCTGCATTGATTCAGCAAGCAGAAGAAATCAGTGATTAAATTGTTATTTAACCGTAATCGCGAGGACTATATGAATTTTAAAATGTTTTTACTCTTTGGCTTGGCAGGATTTACATTGCTCCTTTTTCAATGCGCCTCGCAACAATCCTCCCGGGATTCAATGACGGAAGATGACGAGCAGTTTCGGCAGGAACTTTTGGCAATGCTGGAAGATGCAGAAGATTCTCCGGATACCGCTGAATCAGAACAAACGGATGATGAGATTCTGACCATTCTTAATGAAGATCCTGATCAGGTCGAGACCTCGGATAACGCCGGGGATACCCGGGATTCAGCGCAAAATGAAAACGATGATTGGTGGTCGGAAACAGATGATATATGGGCCGACACTGAAGAAGAAACAAGTGATACCCGGCAGAGTGAACAATCTGCGCTTGAATTTCAAGATGAATTCACCGTCAGTGAAGGAAGCGCCGATGTGGGGGATATCCCCACGACATTAAATAAAATGGAAATGTCACTCGACCAAAAATCAAAGAAATTGGATAGTCTGCGTCAGGTATTGGAAGATAGAGGGGAACGGCTCGATCAATTGGAGAATAAAATGCGTTCTGCCAAATCAGGCGGAAGCGTGTCTGGCGGGACGAGCGGTTCTTCCGGATTTTCGAATGCCTACCGGCAGGCTCGCTCTCAGTTTGAACAAAAGAACTATCAGGCCTGTATTCAGAGTATGCAGACATTGCTGCAAAACTATCCGTCCAGCAATATGGCGGATAATTGCCAATACTGGATAGCTGAATCCTATTTTGGTCTGGGGCAGTATGAAAAGGCAGTCATTGAATTTCAAAAGGTTTTTGCATACGAACCCACAGACAAGCATGATGATGCACAGCTCATGATTGCATTGTCCTACAGGCGCATGGGGCAAACTGAACAGGCTCAGCAGGCGTTTCAATCCTTTTTGGATTCTTATCCGGATAGCGAGTATATTGGATTGGTTCGTAAATATATGAATCTGTAAACAGTGACGGGATAGCAGATATGTCCGATTTTATTCATTTGCACAATCATACACATTACAGTTTGCTGGATGGTGCCTGCCGTATACCTGATATGGTGGAGCGAACAAAAGAATTGGGTATGTCGGCTCTTGCGATCACCGATCATGGAAATATGTTCGGCGCTATCGAATTTTATCAGACATGCCTTAAAAATGATATCAAGCCGATTATCGGTTCGGAAGTATATGTGGCTCCGGACGGCCGTTTTGATAAGGAAGGGGCCAAAAAGAATCGGCCCACGGCTTACCATCTGGTTCTGCTGGCTAAAAATATGCACGGTTACCGGAATTTAATGAAGCTTGTGTCTTTCGGTTATCTGCAAGGATTTTACTACAAGCCGCGCATAGATATGGAATTGCTGGAGCAATACCATGAAGGTCTGATTGCAATGAGCGCTTGTCTCAAGGGAGAAGTGTCCCAACGTTACCTGAAAAACGGCTTGCAGGATGGTATCAATGCTGCTGAACAATATCGTTCATTATTTGGTAAGGATTATTATCTGGAAGTTCAAAAGCACGGCATCCAGGAGGAAGATACCGTAAGAGAGGGCATTTTTCAGATTAGTGAGCAAACAGGAATCAAAGTCCTCGCAACCAATGATATCCATTATCTGAAAAAAGATCATTGGGAAGCTCATGACGCGTTGTTGTGTTTGCAAACCGGCAAAGACATAGAAGATACAAACCGGATGCGTTACAATACTCATGAGTTGTACTTTAAAACCGCTGATGAAATGGCCGCCCTGTTTTCCGATCACCCTGAAGCATTGACCAATACACTCGAGGTCACTGAAAAATGCAATCTGGAAATGAATTTTAAGGAATATCATCTGCCGGAATTTGAAATTCCCAATGAAAGCGATGCCAAAGACCTGAAAGCGTATCTAAAGAAACTTGCTTATAATGGGCTTGAAAAAAGATATGAGAATGTGACGCCAAAGTTGAAAGAAACGTCTCGATTTTGAACTCAAAATCATAAACGATATGGGCTATGCGGGAATTCTCTCATCACTCAGGACTTTATCAATTGGGCGAAAGAACAGGATATACCGGTTGGACCAGGACGCGGTTCGGCAGCCGGAAGTCTTGTTTCTTACAGTTTATATATAACGGATCTTGATCCCATTGGTTATGGACTTTTTTTCTGAGCGTTTTCTTAATCCGGAACGTGTCAGTATGCCGGATATTGATATTGACTTTTGTTATGAACGGCGCGAAGAGGTCATTGATTATGTAAAAGACAAGTACGGCGAAAACAGCGTCTGTCAAATTATTACGTTTGGGACTATGGCCGCCCGTGCGGTTGTGCGCGATGTGGGTCGCGTTCTCAAAATGAGTTACGGGGATGTAGACAAGATCGCCAAACTTATCCCCACACAATCCAAAAACCTGCAGCAGGCTCTCGATACAGTCTCTGAATTGTCCGAGCTTGCCAAACAGGATGAAACACACAGGCGCCTTGTTGAATATAGTACAGTTTTGGAAGGTCTGGCCAGACACTCATCGACACACGCAGCCGGTGTTGTGATTGCTCCGGGAGAGTTGACGGATTATATCCCGCTTTACAAAACCAAAGAAGGCGATATTACCACCCAGTATGAAATGAAGGTTCTGGATGAGTGCGGTATGCTCAAAATGGATTTTCTCGGTCTGCGGACATTGACGGTTCTTCATAAAGCCATCGCGGCTATACGTTCCCGTGGTGATGATATTGATCTTCAAAATATACCGCTTGACGATCCCAGAGTATATGAACTGTTCTGTGAGGGACAAACAGTTGGCATTTTTCAGTTTGAGAGTTCCGGTATGCAGGAATACATGCGAAAACTAAAACCCAACTGTGTTAACGATTTGATTGCTATGAATGCGCTTTATCGTCCCGGTCCCATGAGCAATATTGATTCCTATATCAATCGAAAGTACGGCAGGGAAGATATTGATTATCTGCATCCATTGCTGGAGCCGATCTTAAAAGACACCTATGGTATTATTGTTTATCAGGAACAAGTTATGCGAGTTGCCAGTGAGCTTGCAGGTTACTCTCTGGGTGATGCGGATATGCTCAGGCGTGTCATGGGAAAAAAGAAAATAAAGGAAATGCAAAAGCACCGCATTCAGTTTATTAAAGGGTGCAAAAATCTGCATAATATTCCCGAGCAAAAAGCGGTTGAAATATTCACCTATATGGAAAAGTTTGCCAGTTATGGCTTTAATGAGGCGCATGCCGCATGTTATTCAATTGTAGCTTATGCAGACGGCATATCTTAAAGCACACTATCCGGCTGAATTTATGGCTGCTACCATCAGTTCAGAAATGGGGAATACCGATCGAGTGACCATCTTAATTGAGGAATCGCGGCGAATGGGACTCAATGTCCTTTTGCCGGATGTAAATGAAAGCTATACCGACTTTGTGGTGACCGACTCTGGTCTTCGATTTGGGCTGGGAGCTGTGAAAAATGTTGGCTATGGTACTATTGACAGTATTGTGAATGCAAGAAAAGAAGGAGGGCGTTTCGAAACATTGTTTGATCTGGCCAAACGAATGAATGGCAACGGACTTAATAGAAAAGTGTTGGAAAGTTTAACAGAGGCCGGCGCTTTGGATAGTTTGGCTGGTAATCGTGCTGAAAAGCATTCTGCTGTTGAAGCTGCGCTCGGTTTTGCCTCCAAGCTCAGGAACGGACAAAAAGACCGGGCACAAGGCTCCCTCTTTGATATGAGTGATGAAGCATTGGAAGTATCCGAACCCGAGCTGGAATCGAAAAAAGACTGGACGGACAATGAAAAACTTGAGCGGGAAAAAAATGTTCTCGGCTTTTATCTGTCCGGTCATCCGCTTGATGAATTCCGTGAACAAATTGATGCTTTTTCAACCGTGAAACTGGACCAGGCTTTTAATCTGCGCGAGAAAACCTCAGTCAGAATATGCGGAATGATCACACATTTAAAAAACCATATTGATTCTAAAAACAGACGCATGGCTTTTTTTAGCGTACAGGATCTGACTGGTTCTATGGAAGGTCTTGCATTTGCAGATACCTACAGCAGCTATCAAGAGTACCTGCAGGAAGACAAGGTTATTGTGATTACCGGAAAAATCAACAAGAAAGAAAATTCAGATGCCAAAATCATTGTGGATTCTGTGACCTCTCTTGATGAGGCAAGAGAACGGTTCACGAAGAATCTTTGTCTGAATGTGAATACCACTGATATGACCGAACACCATGTGGATCAACTGTTGGATGTGTTTGAAAAAAATAGCGGCAACGTGCCGGTGTATTTTAATATCAAGGTGCCGGAGACAGGCGCGTTTCTGGTCCGGTCCAGAGTCTATCAGATTAATCCGAATTTAGAAATATTAACTCAATTACGAAATATTGTAGGACGCGAGAACGTCTGGATTGGCAGTTAGACTAACATCGCAGCCATAACAATTCAATTTACACAAGTCAAAGTAGATATTGAACTTTTGGAGGATTCATTATGGAACATGTCATTGAGCTTATCAAAGATTTACTGATTTCACCCGTCAACGCCTGGCGACATATTAAGGAACTCGAGCTTTCAAAAATCGATTTGTTCAAGAAATACTTGCTGTATCTGGCTGCAATACCTGCAGTATCAGGATTCCTTGGAAGTTCTATTGTCGGTCAAAATGTTCCATTTCTCGGCCATTACCGGGTTCCGTTTTTCGCGGGACTGGTTTGGGCTATTTTGCTGTATGTGTTTCTCCTGGCCGGCATTTATCTGATTGCTTTTTTAACCAGCGCAATCTCGCCCAAATTGACCGGAGTTAAAAATGAAAATGCAGCTTTAAAGCTCATTGTTTTCAGTTTTATTCCTTATTTTATTCTTTCTGTTTTTTCAATCGTACCGGCATTAAGCGGTCTACAGATTCTTTCTTTATATTCGATCTATCTTTTGTATATTGGATTGCCGATACTGCTGGAAAATTCTGAAGAAAAATCATTGACGTTTACGGTGGTCATTTCGCTGATTAGTATTGTTGTACTGGCGATTGTCTATGCAATTGCGGGATCCGTGATCCCGCAGAATCTTCCGCCGGTATGATCGCCAGGCTGGATGCATGAAACATCTGAGCCTTCTTTTATTCTCAGCGTTTATTTTGGTTACCGGGTTGTCTCTGGTATTGAAACGGCTGGTCAAGCGTCATCTTGATGAAAAGTATGCTATATTCAGCCATTTATTTGTTGGCTTGATTGCTGTTTATTATTTGACAGATCTGCTGTTGGGGGAGTACAGCCAGCGAGCAACGTTTGCAGTTTTCTGGATGGGGATTATTGTTTCACAGGCGGGATTTTGGATAAAAGCAAAAATGAAATAAAAAAGCCGGATTTTATAATCCGGCTTTTTTTTATCGCTATTTTTCTTCTTCCTTTTCCTGATCAGGCTGCTCATCTGAATCGGAGGCTTTGGGTTTTTCCTCTTCTTCAGGTTCAGGGGTTGATTCCGCTTCTTCGGAAGTAAAAGTCTCTTCTTTCTTTTCGGACGGCTTTGCCTCTTCTGGCGAAGCTTCAGTTTTTGAATCTGAGCTTTTCTCCGAGACTTGATCAGACGGTTTCTCGGAAAGAACGATTTTTTTGTTCTCTTTATTGAATTCAATGACTGTCAGGTCAATGATATTATCGATCTGATAGTGATCAGCCGGTTTATCAATATTATCCTTGGCCAGCTGAGAAAATGGGTACAAACCCATCAACGCCGTCAGGAAGCTCTGCGAGCAGGCCTTTCTCTATCAGTCTGACAACTTTACCTTTGACCTGTGTGCCAACCTGGTATCTATCTTCAAATTGATCCCAGGGATTATCCTGTGTTTGTTTATAACCCAGGGAAATCCTTCTGTTGTCACGGTCCACGTTGAGAACGATAACTTTTATCTCATCGCCTTTTTTAACAACTTCTCCGGGGTGGCGAATCTTTTTGGTCCACGACAAGTCGGATATATGCACCAGACCATCAATGCCTTCTTCCAGTTCAACAAAGGCGCCAAAATTGGTCAGATTGCGTACAATCCCTTTATGACGCGAGCCGACCGGATAACGTTCTGCCAGAGACTCCCAGGGATCGGGTTCAAGCTGTTTCAGACCGAGCGAAATTTTTCGCTCTTCTTTTTGAATGCTGAGAACTTTGGCATCAACCATTTCACCCACTGCCAAAACCTTGGATGGATGTTTGATGTGCTGAGTCCATGACATCTCGGAAATATGGATCAGACCCTCAACGCCTTTTTCCAGTTCAACAAAAGCGCCGTAATCTGAAAGACTGACCACTTTACCTCTGACTATGGAACCGACAGGATATTTTTCTCAACATCCTCCCATGGATGCGGCTGCAGCTGTTTGAGACCCAGGGAAATCCGGTCTTTCTTTTCATTGAAATCGAGGATGACCACTTTGATCTTTTCATCAAGAGCGACAACTTCCGAAGGATGCGACACACGTCCCCATGACAGGTCGGTGATGTGAAGCAGTCCGTCAACACCGCCAAGATCGATAAACACACCAAAATCGGTAATGTTTTTAACCGTACCTTCTAAAATTTGTCCGCGCTCAAGATTCGCAAGGATTTTTTCGCGCAGTCCTTTCATTTCCTCTTCAACGAGTACCCGGTGCGAGACAACGATGTTTTTGCGCAAATGATTAACCTTTACAATCTTAAACTCCATCTCCTGGCCGATAAGAGAGTCAAAGTCGCGAATGGGTCGTACATCAATTTGTGAACCCGGCAGGAATGCATCCACACCACCAAGATCCACGACGATACCGCCCTTGATTCGCCGCATGCACTTGCCTTTGAGAATTTGGTCATTCTCATAAGACTTGATCACCTGTTCCCAGGTGCGCATAAAGTCAGCTTTCTTTTTTGAAAGAACAAGGTGACCATCTGCGTCTTCAATTTCATCGATCAAAACATCAACACCATCTCCGATTTTTAACTCTTCGGGATCATCGAATTCTTCAATAGGAACACTGCCTTCGGACTTGAAACCAATGTCTACTGAAACTTCTTTGTCGCCGATGGCCAGAACTTTGCCTTGAACGACTTCGCCCTGTTTAAAATCGATCAGCGTGTCTTCATACAGTTTTGAAAACTCGTTAAATTCACTGTCTGAATATTCCTTTTCAAGCTCATCCAGTTTTTCTTTGTCGTGGTAGACATCACCCGGATTGGCCTGTTCAGCTACAGATTCATCTGATGATAATGTCTCCGGTGCGTAATCGGAGTTTGTGGCTGTTGCACTTGAAGCAGATTGAGCCGTTTCAGACTCAGCCATGGTCTGATCTGCCTGATCATTATCATTATCTGCGTTTTCAAGTGGTTTAGGGTTCAGTGTTTCTTCCATGTTGGTATTATTCCTCCTTTTTAAGTCCCAATTGGGATACTTTGTTTTGTAGTTCAAGCAGTTGCCAGACAGGAGTGGAAGCGCTCCCTGTAAGGCCTACTGTGCTGCTGTTCTCAAGCCAAATTTCATCAATCTCCTCGAACCTTTCAATCCAATAGGTTCGTGGATTGATTTGCCGGGCCCTGTTATAAAGCACCCGGGTATTTGAGCTGTTTTTGCCACCGACCAGCAGCAAAACATCAACAGTGGCGGCAAACTGATGAATAGTTTCATGTCGCTTTCGAACCTGGGTACACGTGGTGTCTTTGTACTCTGTGTTCGGGAATTTCGATAATACGGCTTCCTTTAGCTCGAGAAAACGGGCTTGTGAAAATGTGGTCTGAGACAGCAAAAAATAGTGTTCCGACTCTGGAATACTCTCTATATCCGATTCATTCTTGATAATTGTAGCGTTGCCGTCACAATAGCCGTTTAGACCCTCAACTTCAGGATGATTTTCCTTGCCCGTTATGATGATATGGTATCCTTTGTCATAATATGACTGGATTCGCTTCTGTATCGCGGTTACTTTTGGGCATGTCCCGTCTATAATATCAGCACATTTTTTCAGTTTTGTGCGTAAATCGGAAGAAATGCCGTGCGACCGAATAAAAACAGAATTTGTTTGGATTAAATTCCGGTTATCGTTTACCTGGTCCTGTTCTACTGTACTCAGCCCTTTTTGTTCGAGCCGTTTGACTTCTACAGAGTTGTGAATGATCGGGCCTATTGCTGTTAACCGTTCTGAATCCAAATGCTTTTCAACCATCTCAATGGCCCGTTCAACACCTGGACAAGGGCCTGCATGCGGATCAATAATAATATTCAACTGACGTTTGCTCCAAGAGCTTTTGCTTTATCAACAATCCAGTTTACCTGATCATCCAAAGACATATTGGATGTATCGAGGATAATAGAATCATCGGCTTGACGCAATGGACTGTGCTTTCTTGTGCTGTCCATTTTGTCACGTTCTCTAATTTCGGAAATTAATTTGTCAAGATCAACCTTTATTCCGGATTCCAGCAATTGTTTGTATCGGCGCTCAGCTCTGGCCTGAATTGAAGCCGTCATATAGATTTTAAGATCAGCATCGGGGAATACCACCGTTCCCATATCACGGCCCTCGGCTACAATGCCGCTGTATTTGCCGATCTCTTTTTGCTTTTCGGCCAAAATGGAGCGCACACCTTTATTGGCAGCCACGCTGGAAATGGTTTTTGAAATTTTGGGCTCCCGGATTTCAGAGGTCACATCTTTACCATCCAGCAAGATTTGATTTTGACCGTTCTGAGAAATCAGCTCGATCTCTGCTTTTTCCGCAATCTCTTGAACCTGTCTGTCGGATTGCGGGTTGATATTCAATTCCAGCACTTTCAGGGTAACCGCTCGGTACATGGAACCGGAATCGAGATAAGTATAACCCAGCTCGGAAGCAACACGCTTTGAGGTTGAGCTTTTTCCTGAACCGGCCGGCCCGTCAATGGTGATGATTTTTTTTGTGTTCACGTGCAAGTCTGTTGTTTCAGTTCTCGAATTTCATTGGCATTTAAATATCGCCATTCACCGCGCTTGACGCCTGAAAGTTTCAAGGGTCCGTAAGTAATGCGTTTCAGCGATTTCACTGAATAACCGAGTGTCTCAAACATTCGTCTGATTTGTCGGTTTTTTCCTTCTTTAAGTACAATCTCGACCCGATCCGGTTCATCGGTGTACCATCTGGCTTTTGCCGGCGCTGTTTTGCCGTCTTCAAGTTCAATCCCTTTCACAATGGGAAGAAAATCAGCTCTATCCAGTGGCTTGTCCAGTTTGACTCGATATATTTTGGAGAACTTGTATCTCGGATGCATAAGACGATTGGCCATTTCTCCGTCGTTGGTGAGGAGGAGCAATCCCTCGCTCTGTGCATCCAGTCGACCGACCGGGAATATACGCTGCTTAATATCGACAAGGTCGATTACACTTTTTCTTCCGCGCTCATCCTTGTTTGTTGTGATATATCCGCGTGGTTTGTTAAGCAAAATATAGATATCGAGATTCGGCAGTAAAGCCTTTTTATCATTGACATAAACACTGTCTTTTTCTTCATTAACTTGTACAGATAAATCGCTGACAGGTTTCCCGTTAATTTTAACTTGCCCGGATGTGATCAGCGCTTCTACTGACCTTCGGCTGCCGAATCCGCACGCTGCCAGATATTTATTGATTCTCATCATTCTGAGCCGCGCTTTCAACTTTATCATCCGGGTCCTCGGAAGATTCTTCCGCGTCATTGGAGATTCCTTCGGGCAATTCCTGCAAGAGTTTGCCGCCTTCTCCTTCTGCCAAGAGTTCTTCTATCTCTTTGGGGCGGGGGAGATCGGAAATATCATTTATATCGAAATACTGCAAGAATTCAGTCGTGGTTTTGAATAGCAGAGCGCGTCCCTGGCCTTCATCCCGTCCTGCAATTGTGATGAGTTTGAGGTCCAGAAGCTTTTTCATGACGCCATCTGAATTGACACCACGGATCGCCGAAACTTCTACCCGGCTGATAGGCTGTTTAAATGCGACGATAGCCAGGGCCTCAAGCGCTGCCCGTGATAAACGGGAACTGGCTTTGGTTTCCAGCATATTACCCACCCATTGTGCATACTCTGCTCGGGTCGCGAATTGATAACCGCCTGCAATTTTCTTTAATACAATGCCCCGGTTTTCACAGTCTGTTTTGATCTGTTCCAGAGCTTGTTCGATATTATCTGCAGATGCTTCTTTGACAATTGCAGAGAGTTGTTTTAAGGAAATGGGGGAATCCGAAGCAAAAATAAGCGCTTCGAGAATATGTGCAAGTTTAGTTGTATCCATTTACGTATACGAGTTGTATTTCTCCGAAAACCTCATTCTGGGTAGCCTGGATGTGTTTTTGACGAATTAGTTCCAGAATGGCAATAAATGTAACAATCCAGACGATTTTGTCATCCGATTCTTTGAATAATGATGAAAACAGCATGGTTGTATTTTTCTCGAGTTCACTCATGATATGGGCAATCCGTTCCTCGAGGTTTACAGATAACTCCTGAACCCGGTGAAAGGTTACTTTTTCACGACGCTGAGAAAGTCTTTTAAATGCTGATATAAGATCATATAGCGAAACTTTGGAAATATTATCAATTTCTTCCTGAATATTTCCCTGTTCAAACTTGAAATGACCGCGAGGATGATAATGGCGAGCTGTTTTTTCTTGTTCAGCCAGATCATTCGCGACTTTTTTGAATCTCTTATAGTCCAAAAGGCGGTAGACCAGCTCCTGACGGGGGTCTTCGACTTCTTCAAGGTCGTCTTCCACTTCAGGACGGGGCAAGAGCATCTGTGCTTTGATGCGCATCAGGGTTGATGCCATATAAATAAAATCACCCGCAGCCTCAATATCAAGCATTTTTATGATATCAATGTATTCCAGATATTGATGTGTTATCGTGGATATCGGGATATCATAAATGTCCACTTCATTTTTTTTAATGAGAAAAAGTAAAAGATCCAGCGGACCTTCAAAAGATTCAAGTTTGACTTTATATGGCATTTCGTTGCTTAAACAGGTTGATTGCAAAGGAAAAGCCGCACAATGGCGGCTTTGAGTAACAAGTAATAAAGGTAGTTAAATAATAAAACTATTGCAAGTCCTTTTTTCCCTAATCGAGGCAAACGAAATCATATTTATTGCCGGGCTGTCCGGTTGATTCTGACTGCGGTCATGACTCCTGGTTTAGCGGGAATTTATCTGCCTCGTAGATCAGCATATTGGGAATGTCATCTTGTACATGATAGATCAAGCCAACAAAAGCGTCTGACTTTACACCGCATTCCGTGTTTTGACAGGTTCCGCTGGCGTCAACAGGCATACCGCATGTCGGGCAGTGCCGGCTGCGGCATATCAAGGTATCCTGATCCTGGTTGTACTCCAAATCGCCTTTGCATGAAGGACATGCCAGGATATTCAACAATTCTTCACTTACCATTGATGTATCCTCATTTTGTGGATTATAATTTATTCTTTATAAACGCCATAGTTGGCATATTTGTCGATTCGTGAATTTACAAGTTGTGAGGGCGGTATATTTTTACAACTCGCGCATTTGGTCAAACTAGTGCTTTTTTTAAGAGATTGGCGGTTTGATCAAAATTGCAATGTGCGCCGCCAACCGGTTCTTTCACAATCCGGTCAACCAGTTTCAGGTTGAGCATATCCTTGGCCGTAATTTTCATGGCCTCAGCGGCCTGTTCATTTTTGGATTGATCTCTGAACAGGATGGCAGCGCATCCCTCCGGTGTGATAACAGAGTACCAGGTATTTTCCAGCATAATCACGCGATCGCCCACACCGATTCCAATAGCGCCGCCGCTCGCCCCTTCACCGATAATGACGGAAATAATGGGAACAGGAAGCTGTGACATCTCAAACATGTTTCGGGCAATGGCCTCGCCCTGACCGCGCTCCTCTGCGCCGATTCCCGGATAAGCGCCGGGAGTATCAATGAAGGTAATGATCGGTCTATGAAATTTACCGGCCAGCTTCATAATACGCAGAGCCTTTCGGTACCCCTCCGGGTGAGGCATGCCGAAATTTCGTTCGATCTTTTCCTTGGTATCGCGTCCTTTTTGATGGCCGATAACGGCGATCGGCATACCATCCAGTTTTGCAATTCCGCCGAGAATGGCCGGATCATCCGCAAAGTTGCGGTCACCATGCAGCTCCATAAAATCGGTAAATATTCGTTTGACATAATCCAGCGTGTAAGGCCGTTCCGGGTGCCGTGCCAGTTGAACGCGCTGCCAGCGATTCAGTTTCGAATATGTATCTTTACGCAATTTCCGGGCTTTTGCTTCAAGCCGTTCAATTTCTCTGTGAATTTCAATATCTTCATTCAAAGAGAATTCACGCAATTCAGCTATTCGCTTTTCTATTTCTACAATTGGTTTTTCAAAATCAAGTATTACTTTGGGCATAAAACACCATTTTAGTTTTTGTGAATCATTGATTTGAGTAACAGCTCTATGTCCAGAACAGGGCTGTAATTCCTCAGATAATACAAGTGATAACGCGTGCGGTCTTTTGCTGTTAATTGTTTTTGTTTGTGAATTTGCTCCAGTCCCGCCAGTCCAGGTTTTATTGTCTGGGCGATAGAAGATTGAGTGACGGGTCTGAAAAGGTCGCGTCCAACCATTGACAGGCCGCCGGTCAGTATGGTTTTATAAAGCTGTAAATTTAAAAAAATATTATTTGTATAAAAAAGAACATCACGTTTTCGGTTATTATTCAAATAAATACTCTGTTCTTTGGCTGTTTTACCCAATAAAAAGCGCTGAATGAGATAGAGGGGGGTCGTGACAACCATGCCCGTCAGAGCTATAAAAATGTCGAACACTCTTTTGGCAAAAGGATTCAGGCCAGAATGTAATTTATATTCAAGATCAATAAACGGCACTTTATCAATATAGTCGAGCGTGGCTTTGCCGATGACCACATCCAGATTGTTGGGAACCATCTTGAAATTGATTTGCAAGTTTTTCGAAGCGGCCATGGCTTTGAGCATTTTATCATAGGGAACGCGTTCCGTGGTAAAGATTACTTCATGCACGGATTCCCGTTCAATAATCTGAGGCAATTGATCAATCAAGCCAATCACCGGGATATCATCAATTTCGGACTCGAATTCTTTGCCTGTGAGCACGATGCCTTTTACTGCGTAGATACCATTGACCACAGTTCGAAGGCGGTTTACCAAATTGCGGGTACTGCTTTTATCACCGACCACCAGGGTTTGTCTGCTCAACAATGAATTTTTTAAAGATTTAGGAATCCAGCTGAAACCCCGCTGGGTTAAAAAGGTGATCAGGAACCGCCAGCCGGGCATCAGAATTAAATTCAGCAAGCCGGCCCACAGCACAACAGCTCTGGAAAATCCATATTGTTTGAAAAAGAAAGTGAGCGCACTGTTAATCATCCATCCCAGAATAACGGCTGAAACTGTTTTCCCAATTGATAATTTGTTTTTGGAATACAATCCCAGGCCGGAAAAACTCAGCAGCCAGATGGTTGAATACACAATATGTACCAGGATAAAGGGTTGCCAGGGAAATTCTGGATTGAATCGAATAAAAACAGCAATGCCTAGCGATACTGTGTACATAACAAAGTCAATGCCGGGCCATATGCATTTTTGCGCAAACGTCGAGACATAAGAGAAAAAAGAACTGATATATATCGCAGCAATGAGCAACCAGGAAGGTAAAAGAGCGCTGGTTTTATGAAAATGACGTTTGACAAACAATCGCATGGCCTCATAAAACAACCGGCGTTGCTGAAACGGGCTTTTCTTGGAACTTTCTCCCTTGAAATGGATGATCTGAGTAGAGGGAACATAATAGATCGAGTGACCGGCCTGGTTGATTCGATAACACCAGTCCAGATCTTCTCCGTACATAAAAAAGGATTCATCCAGACCGCCGACCTCTTGTATAACACGGCGTCTGACCAGCATAAATGAGCCGGATATAGCTTCGACCCTGGACGTTTGCTCCGGATCCAGATAGGTCAGATTATAGCGTCCAAACAGTTTGCTTTTAGGGAACAAGGCGGCCAATCCGATGATTTTTGTGAATGCAACCCACGGAGTGGGGTAACTGCGGCGACAGGCCAGTTGCAAAGAGCCGTCGGGATTCAGAATTTTGCATCCGACACATCCAGCGTCCGATTGATTTTCAAAGAACTTGAGCAATGTTGTAAAAGTGTCTTCCTGAACAATCGTATCCGGATTGATCAGGCAAATATATTCGCCGCTGCTTTCCCGGATCGCTTGATTGTTGGCTTTGGCAAAACCGACATTATCCGAGTTGCCGATAATTTTTACAGATGGAAACTCTTTTTCTACAAACGGCACGGTGCCATCAGAAGAGGCATTGTCAACGATGAGAATCTCATAGGCCAATGAGTGCGCCGCTTTCTGTATGGATCGGATCGCCTGTTCCAGGAATGCCCGGACATTATAGCTGACTATGACAATACTGAGCTTTTTATCCATAATAATCAGAATTGTAATTTAAAAAAAAGAAAGTTTAGAATCAATAAAATTATGAATGTGCTTCATTTTCGATGCTGGTATAAAATATAATTTACAAAAAATATCCGACTTTGCAATGAAAATACTGTAGGAAAACAAGCGTAGGGGGATTCTGAAGCAAAAAAAGCCGATATGCGATTATATCGGCTTTTCGGCATCCCGTAGGGGAGTCGAACCCCTGTTGCAGGAATGAAAATCCTGAGTCCTAACCACTAGACGAACGGGACATTATGTTTTTTACGGGTGAGCGACGGGATTTGAACCCGCGACCGCCAGGGCCACAACCTGGAGCTCTAGCCTACTGAGCTACGCCCACCGTATTTGCAGAACATATTCATGTACTGCAAAGTCTTTTAATATAATAACTATTTAAATTAATGTCAATATATTTTTGACTGTATACTATTTTCTTTACAAAAACAAACAGCGCTCGGTTATTTAAGTATTTTCCGCATTAATTCCAATTGTTCATCATTGCCAATGGCCAGAAAAATATCGCCGCTTTTGATAACTGTATATCCGGGGGGATTGATAAGCATGTTTCCGTCGCGCTCAATGCCGATGACCAGTCCGCCTTTGGTTTTTGCTTTGAGAGATGATTCATTCAAGCGTTTGTCAATCAATTGACTGCTTTTCTGTACTTTTAATTTTTGTACCTGTAATCCGTATTCTTTTTCAACGGAAAACATATCTTCAAATTCAATGATCTCCGGCTGAATAATGTGAGCGGCCATTCTGCGGGCTCCCATCTCAAAGGGAGATACGATCTGGTCCGCTCCGGCGCGTTCAAGTTTTTTGGTTGAAGATTCGCCGCTGCTCCTGGCAATGATTTCCAGGTTTTCATTCAAGTTGCGCGCAGAGAGTACAAGATAGACATTCGCTGTATCATTGGAAATAGCGCTCATGAGCGTTTTGGCCTGTTTGATGCCGGCTTTGATCAGGATATCGTCTTCAGAAGCATCTCCAACTGCAGCGAGGTAGTCCTGCTGGATGGCTTCATCAATTCTTTCCGGATCTACATCAATAACAATAAAGGTCTTGCCGGCCTGATAGAGGTGGCGACAAATTTTCCTTCCAATTTTACCAAAGCCGCAGACAATGATATGTTTCTCAAGATGGGTGATTTCTTTGCCATTTTGCGTCCCCTGAGTAGTTTGAATAATTGGCCTTCTGTCAGAAATGCAGCAATGGTACCAATTGCATATCCGCCGATGCTGATCGCTCCTATGACCAAAAATATTGTAAATATGCGGCCGGAATCACTGAGAATATGTACTTCCTTGAATCCGACAGTGGCCAGTGTAATGACTGTCATATAAAGTGAATCTAAAAACCCCCATTGTTCTAAAAATATATAACCAAAAGTCCCGACAAGTATAAGCGTAATGACCAACCCTGCAGCATAGAAAAGTCGATGCAGCGCGGTGGGCTGGCTGTTCAGATAATAAATATCATCCAGTTTCTGTGATCTAAAATTCAAGGGCAACACAATCAGAATTTATGGTTTATTGGTATTCTTCCCAACTCTTTATTTTAAGTTGCTTTATTGATTTTCGGGATATGGATTCAATAAATCGTCTTGCCAGTTTCAGATTTGTGAACAAGGGGATTGCATAGTCTACAGCTTTTCGCCGGATTGTATAGTCGTTTGTCAATTCCTCTTCTTGAAAATTTTTCGGAATGTTGATCACAAGGTCGATTTTTTCGTTCTCCAGATATTCGATCACATTTGGTTTTTTATCAGACAAGGGCCAGTGCAGTTTAGTAACACATATGCCATTCGCCTGCATAAAATCTGCAGTGCCTTCAGTGGCGTAAAAATTGATGCCCATTTTCTGCATCAGAGACGAACTGTTTAGAAATTCTGCTTTTGATTCAATGGGGCCGGTGGAAAGAAGTACATTTTTGATCGGCAGTTTGTATCCGACAGATAACAGCGCTTTTAAAAATGCTTCTTCAAAGTCGTCACCCAGACAGGCCACCTCTCCGGTCGATGCCATCTCAACACCGAGAGTGGGGTCCGCGCCAACAAGTCGGGTGAATGAAAATTGAGGCGCCTTGACTCCAACATATTCAAGGTCAAAAACAGACCGGTCGATTTTCGGGACATGATGTCCCATGATGACCCGTGTTGCAATATCAATGAAATTTACTTTAAAGATTTTGGATACGAACGGAAAACTGCGTGAAGTTCTCACATTACATTCGATCACTTTGACTTCATTGTCTTTGGCAACGAATTGCATATTAAAGGGGCCGTTGATTTGCAAGGTTTGAGCAATCTTGCGGGCGATCTTTTTGATGCGTCTTGTGGTCTCAAGATAGGTGCGTTGTGGAGGAAGCACCAACGTCGCATCCCCTGAGTGAACTCCAGCATTCTCCACATGCTCACTGATAGCGTATACCAGGAGTTCACCTTCCTGGGCAACTGCATCAATTTCAATCTCTTTGGCGTTCTCTATAAACTTTGAAATGACCACCGGGTGTTCACTGGAAATATCTGATGCCTTGTTGAGAAATTTTTTCAATTCATTGTCGTTGGATGCCACGCTCATTGCCGCACCGCTGAGTACATAGGAGGGACGAACCAATACCGGATAGTTGACGGAGCGCGCGAATTCAATGGCTCCGTCAATAGACTGGAGTTCATTCCATTCCGGTTGATCAATTTTCAATTCGTCCAGCATATGCGAAAATTTGTGGCGGCTTTCGGCATTATCAATGTTCTTGGCCGATGTGCCGAGTACATTGACAGCCGCCTGATCCAGTTGAACAGCCAGATTGTTCGGAATTTGTCCGCCCATGGACAGGATAATACCGACCGCGTTTTCCTTCTCATAGATATCAAGTACGGTTTCAAAGGTGAGTTCGTCGAAATAGAGTTTGTCGCATTCATCATAGTCCGTACTCACTGTTTCCGGATTATAATTGACCATGATGGTTTTGTAGTTCAGTTTTTTCAGGGTCATGACTGAATTTACACAGCACCAGTCAAATTCTACCGAGCTGCCGATCCGATAAGCGCCGCCGCCAAGAACCATGACGGAGTTGCGTTCTGTAAAATTTAGATCATTTTCCGAGGCATTATAGGTCAGGTATAAATAATTCGTTTGTGCCGGATATTCAGCAGCCAGTGTGTCAATCTGCTTGACATAAGAAATGATATTGTATGCTTTGCGGAGATCCCTGACATCCAATTCCGTGGTCTCCAGAGCGCCTGCGATCTGCTTATCGCAAAATCCATGCTGCTTGGCTTCCAGTAAAAGATCCTGCGGGCAGCGCTGTTCTCCCACTTTTAACAGCTGTTGTTCAATATTGACCAGGTTTTGAAATTTATACAGGAACCACTTGTCGATATAAGATAAATGATGAATGTCATCAACGGAATATCCAGATTTTATGGCCTCTGCAATGGCAAAAACCCGCATATCTGTGGGCTCGGCAAGTTCTTTTTCGATATCATCGATCTTGATCTTTTCGTTTTGCAGCAAACCGTTTGCGCCGATTTCCAACATTCGTAATCCTTTTTGCAGGGCTTCCTCGAATTTGCGTCCGATTGCCATAATCTCGCCAACGGATTTCATGCCTGAGCCGAGACGGTTGGAAACCTGCCGGAACTTTTTCAGATCCCAGCGTGGAATTTTAACCACAATATAGTCCAGGGCCGGTTCATAACTGGCTTTTGTGATTTTGGTGATTGAATTGGGAATATCAATCAGCGCATAGCCAAGCGATAATTTTGCCGCAACTGCTGCCAGGGGATATCCTGTCGCTTTGGACGCCAGAGCTGAACTTCGAGATAATCGCGCGTTGATCTCAATAACCCGGTAATCTTCTGATTTGGCATCAAGCGCATACTGTATATTACATTCCCCCACAACACCAAGATGCCGAACCGTACGGATGGCAATTTCACGCAGCTTGTGATATTCACTGTTGGTCAACGTCTGGCTCGGCGCAACGACAATACTTTCGCCCGTATGGATCCCCATCGGATCCAGATTTTCCATATTGCAAACCGAGATGCAATTGTCGTATTGGTCCCGGACAATTTCGTACTCGACTTCTTTCCAGCCCAACAAATATTCTTCAATCAGGATCTGATCTGTATAGGACAACGCCATCTGCGCCCGCTCACGAACGTGTTCTTCGTCATGGCAGAGGCCTGAACCGAGTCCGCCCAGAGCAAATGCGATTCTGAGCATGATCGGGAATCCGATTTCACGCGCCCGCGCCAGCGCTTCTTCAACGTTGGATACCGCAAAACTTCTTGGTGTTTTTACATCAATTTCGTTCAGCTTTTGAATAAAAAGATCGCGGTCTTCTGTATTGTTGATCGTCTCTACCGGAGTGCCCAGTACTTTGACGCCATAACGGGCCAGAATGCCGTCTTTTTCGAGCTGGACGCCGCAATTTAAAGCAGTTTGTCCACCAAATGACAGCAAAATTCCATCGGGTTTTTCTTTTTCAATGACCTGTTCTACAAAATGCGGCGTAACCGGTAAAAAATAAACCTGATCTGCAAGATGATCCGATGTCTGGATGGTGGCGATATTGGGATTGACCAGAATGGTATACACCCCTTCTTCCTTTAAGGCCTTTATAGCCTGGCTTCCGGAATAATCGAATTCACCTGCTTCTCCGATTTTTAATGCAGAACTGCCAAGAATGATTATTTTATTGGGTTTTTCTATCATAGAAGCATCCTTTTGAAATCGTCAAATAAAATAGCCGTATCCAGTGGACCCGGAGCAGCCTCGGGATGAAACTGCACACTTTTGAAGGGTTTGGTTGTATGTCTGATACCTTCATTGGTGTTGTCATTTGCGTTTGTAAACCACGGTTCCCATCCCGGAGGAAGAGTCCTGCCGTCCACAGCAAATCCATGGTTCTGTGACGTAATATAACAGCGTTTGGTCCCGACTTCCACGCAGGGTTGGTTCTGGCTGCGGTGACCAAATTTCAGCTTATAGGTGTCACCCCCGGCTGCCAGAGCAAGAATTTGATTTCCCATACATATTCCAAAGATCGGTTTGCTGCGTTTGATAACCTTTTGCACGATTTCGATCGTTTGTTTACACATTTTGGGATCGCCGGGGCCATTGGAGATCATCACGCCGTCATACTCTTCCTGACTGAAATCATATGTATGCGGGACGCGTTTTACTGTCAAATCCCGTCTGACCAGCGACCGGACAATATTATCTTTTGCTCCGCAGTCGATCAAAATCACCTTTTTCTCGCCGCTGCCGTATTCTTTGGGTTCTTTTAAGGTGACCCGCTCAACAAGATCAATTTTGTTTGGATCGTAAAAATCAGGTTGCTCGGATACGTTGAGGATGCGTCCAAGCATTGTGCCTTCTTCGCGAAGGCGCTTGGTCAGCATCCGTGTATCAATCCCGGACAGTCCCGGCACATTATGATCGGTCAACCAGTCGGAGAGACTTTGGGCTGCGTTCCAATGATTATAGTGCATCGAGTACTCTGAGATCACGAGACCGGATATTTGTATTCGATCCGATTCAAAATGCTTTGTTAACTGATCCGCTTGGTCTGCAGGAGGGACGCCATAGTTTCCAATCAGCGGATAGGTTAATACCAGTATCTGGCCTGCATACGACGGATCTGTCAGGCTTTCGGGATAGCCCACCATGCTTGTGTTGAAAACGACTTCACCTGCAATACTCAAAGGTGCGCCAAACGAAAGTCCTGTGAATACAGAGCCGTCTTCAAGCTCCAGCCGTGCTTTAATTTTACGTTTGTCCATTTGTCTTCAAAAGTTAGGAGTGCTTGGGTAATTAAAACCTAAATTGATCGATTTATAAGGGCACCAAATAAAACCGGCGCAAAATGTTGCCGGTGCCGTCTTTTTCTATTTGTTTTCATCTGAAATAACTTCTTATTACGCAATCAACCTTGCTTTTTGAACTCGATTTTTCATTAAAGTCAGAGAATTATCAGTGTAACGGCATACTTCTCCCATTGTTTTAGCTCTTTAATACGATTAATTTTTATTATGTTTTACGTCACAAATGCGGGTTCATACTCCTCAATGAATGACCATAATTTTAAAATCTTCAGGGAATCATAGACTGTCTGTGTTACCCTTAGTATAATTTTTCCGCCTGTTGTCACAATTTTGGCTGCAAAATCAATCATGATCCGACGAAAGGTATTGGGGTAAGCGGTAACTGGTACTGCTTCACAGGGGATGTCCCTTTTATATGCTTCAAAAAGAAAATGGCTGATGATCATCAAATAGTAAAAAACTCTATTCATACCGAAACGCTTAAATGGTAACTGTTCTCTTCCAGCAAATTCTTTCTGTGATCGGTGTACTAATTCAGCTCTACCTCTGACTGTGGTTTAACTCGATAATCTTTTCGGCCTTGAGATAATTGCCACTACCAGCATTGATTAGTTTTTCATCCAGCTCACTGTTTCGGCCTATATTGGTATAGATTACTGAATCCGGTTGTGCAAAATCAAATAAGAGTTGACCATTTTCCTCAGCTTTCTGAGAGGTAAAAATACAACGGCGAAATGTCTTCCATGATTTGAGGCGATTAGCAAATTCGACAAAAGTCCATGTCTGTCTATAAGAACGAAAAGCATCATAACTAAGATTGTTAACATATTGTTTAATATCGTTATATATTTTCCCGGCACAAACATAATGAATACCAAGGCGTTGTTCAAAGAACCGAAAGTTCTGGTCATCCATAAAACCACTGTCTGTTAGCAGAATGATTGGAACATCTTTATAGCGACGTCGAATAGCTTTGACCAGACGCCCCACTGACTTTATAAAGTCGCTGCCATGATTACAATGAACATCTCCGGCTCGGAACAGCGCATCAACAACATAAGGCCCCCAACTAATTTGCATAGGCTGGAATCCTTTTTTATTTTTATAGGTCACATTTGAGCCTTCACGCTTTTTAGCGCCGTCATTGTCGAAAACTACGCTGTCACCAAAAAGAATAACTTCTTTGGGTTGTTCAATAATAAGTCGCCAAATAAACATCTCCAACAAAAGAGACCGAAATATCATTTGCCCAACAAAACTGAACTTGCGAAACATCCTTTTGATTTGATGGGATGTTGCCATTTGTTCCGGGCGATTTTCGAGCACGGCAGCATAGGCTTCATCGTTTTTTCGACGATCAAAAGAACAGATTGACATATCCGTACCATCAATAAACCAAGCAAAAAGCTGTTTGACAAACTGACGGTATCCCAGTCCTTTAGAAGAGCCTTTTAAAAAGCTAAAAACGTTTTCAAATAGAGAATAGAATCGAATTTGGTCAATATATCTAAGAAAAAACAACAGACCACCACGACCGCTAATTTTATCTTTTGTGATCTCAATTTTTGATATTTTAGGTTGCGTTGTATCGGTTTTTTTCTGCATATTATGGCTACCTTTTGGGTTTTGTTGTTATTCTTTTTATTGGTTACACAACTAAAATAATAACAAACTATTATAAACCCAAAAGGTTTTTTATTTTTTTAAAAACCGCTCAATTTAGGTAAAAGTTAAATGAGTATAAGATAGTTATAATATTATAAAATCACAAAAACTATTTCATCGACAATCAAAATATTTGCCTGGCAAAAACAATTTTTATGGAACAGAAATTGCAGTCATAAATTCCTCGATTAAACGGAGATAAATCTCTGAATATCTTGTTTGTATTTGAATTATTTCTTGTTATATTCTTGATGCAACAGTTTGGAAAGCATTTGTTTTGTTATGAGGTTGGTTGATGGGAAAGATTCTAGTGATTGATGATGAGGAGAACATCCGAGAAATTCTCAAAGAGATGCTGGAAATTGATGGTCATTTTGTTTACGTCGCAAGGAATGGAAAAGAAGGTGTAGCAGCCACAAAACAAGATAAATTTGATCTTGTCATCACGGATATTTTTATGCCGGAAGAAGATGGGATAGAAATTATCATGAAAATGAAGATGAATATCCCTGATATCAAGATTATTGCTATATCGGGAGGCGGTTATTTCGATGCCGCCAGCTCTCTGAAAACCGCTCAACTTTTGGGAGCAAAATATACAATTAGCAAACCGTTTGATATGAGAGAATTGCTGACCAAAGTGAATAGTCTGATTTATTAGCGCAGTTGCAGCTACATGAAGGAGAGTCGACTCTATTCGGGTCAGAGTGAAATGTTTTATATGCAAAGTCAAGGCAATGGTAAAAAACAAGTGAGGGTGCTGTGAATATTTGTGATTATATCCTCCGATTTAAAAATCTGTCCTATGTTCGAACTGATAGCAAACTGAAAATTAGAGAAGTGTCTCTGACAAGTGAGACATTTCGCCCCACTCGGGATGAATTGATGGGTCAAAAAGTGGACACTTTTTTACCGGAAGTGAACCAATCAACCTCTATCTTGAACGAATTACTGGACGGCCAGCAACAACGCTTCGATATGGAGTTTATCACACTTGAAGCATCCAATGATAAGAATTCTATTTTTAATGTCACGTTGCTGCCTTTTACAGATAAAGAAGAAAATATCAGCGGTATTTTGGTCATTCTGGAAAACGTGACGAAATACGCCAAGGTCTACAAAACTCTGAATAAATACAAGCACGAACTTGATGATTCTCAACAGTTGCTGAACCAGAAAACCAGTCAGCTGAAAGAACAGCTTGTAAGATACGAAAAGGTTCAAAAGAATCTCAAAGTGCGTTCTGATGTTCTAAATATTATCCACGAGACAGTGCCTTCCTGTATCATGTTTAAGGATTTTGACAACCGCGTTATTCAGGCGAATGAGCATTTTTGTGATTTGATCGGTTTTAACGCAAATGATGTGATCGGCGCCAAAGAGGAAAAGCTCTTTAAGCGATTAAGTGTCAAGAAACTGGATGACACTGTTATGTCCAGACGCGGAAAACCGGGAAAAGGTCAGGTCGAAAAGATCAGAACCAAAAAAGGGATACGCTGGATTCGCTCGGATAAAGTGACTTATAAGAATGAAGAAGGCAGCGTTTCCGGGATCATTGAATTCATTGAAGACATCACAGAAGAACGCGGTATCTGGGAAAAACTGGCTTATGAAAAGTCTCTTTTGAAAACGTTGTTGAGAAATGTTCCGGATACGATTTATTTCAAGGATGCCAAGTCCCGCTTTATCCGCATCAATCAGGCACAGGCAGAAGTGATGGGAATTGATGATCCGGAAGAAGCGGTAGGTAAAACCGATTTTGATTTCCTGAGCCAGGACATGGCCCAGGAAGCGTATAATGATGAACAGGAAATCATCCGTACCGGAAAGCCTTTAATTGGAAAAATTGAAAAGATCAAGCGCCCCGACGGCTGGTCCCGCTGGGTAACCGCTACCAAAGTGCCTTTTAAAGATGAAAACGGAAAGATCATCGGTATGGTCGGGGTCTCACGCGATATTACCGAGTTAAAGAAAACACGTGAAGAACTCGAAAAGCAGAACGAAGAACTGGAAGAAGCTAAAAAACTGGCCGAAGACGCCACTCGAGCCCGTTCCGAATTTTTAGCCAATATGAGCCATGAAATCCGTACACCTATGAATGGTGTGCTGGGTATGACAAATCTGCTGCTGCAAACAGAATTGAACAATGAGCAGCGGGAATACGCTGAAGTTATTAAAAACAGCGGTGATTCCCTTTTGGTTGTGATCAATGACATCCTGGATTTTTCAAAAATAGAATCGGGCAAGGTTGAACTGGAGCATGAAGAATTTAATTTGAGAAAGGCCATTGAGGAATGTCTGGAATTGCATGCCAGTAACGCGGCCAAGAAAAAACTCGAATTGAGTTACTTTATTGAAGGGCCGGCCCCCACCGAACTCATTTCCGACAAGACACGTATGATCCAGATTTTGAATAACCTGATCAACAATGCAATAAAATTTACGGATGAAGGCGAAGTGATCGTTACTGTCAGCAGTACCGAGGTCAAACCCGGTCTCTTTAACGTTTTAATCAAAATTAAAGATACGGGGATGGGTATTTCTGAAGATGGAAGACGCGCTCTGTTTAAATCTTTCAGTCAGGTTGACGCCAGCATCACCCGTAGATTTGGCGGTACCGGATTGGGGCTTGCTATCAGTAAGCGGTTGTCAGAACTGATGGGCGGTTCCATGGGCGTGGACAGTGTTCTCGGTGAAGGTTCTACATTTTATTTTACCATTCAGGCTGAAGGCAAATATCACAAGCCTGATGATACAGCAGTTTATGCCCACTCTGAATTGACAGGCAAACGTGTGTTGATTGTGGATGATAATGATACAAATCGACGTATACTCGCTCTGCAGGCCATGTCCTGGGGGATGACGCCCACGGACACGGATTCCGGTGAAGAGGCCATCAAGCTGTTAAAAGAAGGCAATGAATATGACATTGCCATTTTGGATATGATGATGCCCGAAATGGACGGACTAACCCTGGCCATGAAAATGGATGACATTGTGGATAAAGTCCCCAAAGTTCTCCTCACCTCAATCGGCACCAATGAGAATCCACAACGGGTAAAAGATGCCAATATCGATGTGCATCTTCCCAAACCAGTCAAGCAGTCTCAATTGTATGAAGTCATACTTGATCTGTTCACAAAAGTCAAACATCCGAAAAAGCCGGTCGGGCCGAAAAAATTTACACTCGATTCGGAAATGGCGGACAGATTTCCATTCGATATTTTAATTGCAGAAGACAATAAGGTAAATCAGAAATTTACATTACGAGTTTTGCAAAAACTCGGCTATCAGGCTCAAGTCGTAGACAATGGTGAAGAAGCTGTAGACGCTGTAGAAAAGAAACATTTTGATATCATTTTCATGGATATCCAGATGCCGGGTATGGACGGGGTTCAGGCAACCAAAGAACTCATCAAAAGGTACGGAGATGAACGGCCTCGGATTATTGCTTTAACTGCACACGCCATGGCAGGAGATCGTGAAAAGTATCTGCACGAAGGTATGGATGACTATATTAGTAAACCTGTACAACTGGAAGAACTTGTAAAGGTGATTCAAAGATCTGTCACCACAGATACTGAACTTGTCCGGGAAGAAGATGAACCGGAAGTTCAGGTTGAGGAAGATACCTTTGACAGTTCCAATCTCCAGGATATTGTCGATATCGATATCCTCAAAGACAATATCGGATTGGATGATCCGGATTTTATGAACGATATGATCACTGTTTTTATTGAAGAAACCGAAAAATTGGTGGCCGAGTTGGAAAAATCTTTGGAAAATTCCAATGATGAAGCCATTACCAGAGTGGCTCATACCTTGAAATCGAGTAGCGCTACTGTTGGCGCCATGGAATTGTCGGAAAAATCAAAAACTCTGGAAATGGCCGCAAAAGATAAACAACGAGAAGATTATGAGAATCTCGGAACTGATGTCAAAAATGAAAGCACCAGGGTAATCAAAGCTCTGAATCTTATGCTCCAGGAGAACGAGTAACGTTTGGATACCGGGAAATTAGTCGATGGCTAAAAAAGACAAAAACAAGAAAAAGATTCTGGTAGTTGATGATTCTGTTTTTACATTAAAATTACTTGAACGAAAGATCAAGGAAAAGCCTAATTTTCATGTCCTCACATCCTCCAGTGCGGATGAGGCAATTAAAAGCTTGAACAACAATCAAATTGACCTTGTAATAACAGATAAGGTGATGCCTTCAATTGACGGGATTAACCTGACCCGTCATATCAAGGAAAATTTTAAAAATATTGGTATTATCATGGTTACCGGGTATGCTTCTGTAGGAGACGCTGTAAAAGCGGTGAAAACCGGCGCTGAAGAATACCTTGAAAAGCCGATTGGCGACGAAGCCTTGTTTGCCGCCATTGACAGTGTTCTGGAAAAAGTGGAACGGCGGAAACTTTTATCAGCGACCCAACAATACGTTGAAGCCAATAATCTCGGTATCATTGGTGAATCGGAGCCTATGAAACGGGTGCTCTCGGACATTGCCAAGGCTGCTACGATTCCGGCTACCGTACTCATTACCGGAGAAAGTGGAACCGGTAAAGAGCTGGTTGCTCAGGCAATACATCGTTCCAGTCCACGTTCCGCCAAACCGTTTGTTGCTGTTAACTGCTCAGCGATACCCGAATCTCTGATGGAGAGTGAATTGTTTGGAAATGAAAAAGGGGCCTATACCGGAGCACATCAGAGTCGGGAAGGATTTTTTCAAAAAGCTGACAAAGGCACTATCTTTCTGGATGAGATTGCAACCACCAGTTTTCCGACTCAATCCAAGTTATTGCGCGTTTTGCAGGAAAAAGAGATTATCAAAGTCGGGTCGAGTCAACCTCAGAAAATAGATGTCAAAATTGTCGCCGCGACCAACCGGGAACTGTGGAACATGATGCAGAACGGCCAATTTCGCGAGGATCTGTACTATCGGCTTAATGTATTAACTATCAATCTGCCGCCGCTTTCTGAACGCAGTGATGATATTTTCCTGTTATTCAACTATTTTACAGAGAAATATTCTAAAGAGTTGGACAGAAAACCGCCCAAGTTTTCGGATGAGGTTTATAAAGTATTCCAGTCTTACAGCTGGCCGGGAAACGTGAGAGAACTTGAAAATCTGGTTCAGCGCCTGGTGGTTATGAAGGATTTACGCAAAATCAACGTTCCTGATCTGCCAGAACATATGCGTTACTCGGTACGGCATTCTGGAAGTTCTCTGCAAAGTCTTGCCGAGATAGAAGCTGAGCACATCGAGCGTGTTCTGCAGCATACAGAGGGGAATAAATCAAAAGCAGCGGAAATACTTGGGATTGATCGTAAGACCCTTCGGGATAAGATAAAAAAGTATAAAATAGTATCCTGAGTTTAATTATTTTTTAGGGTTAATGGGTTTCCGTTTCGGCTTTTCCGGCAATAGGTTCTTGTCTTTTATCAGGCAGAATAATAGCCAGAATGATATATAATGCAATCCCGATGAACAAATCTGTAATTACTGCAAATAAAATATCGGAAGCTTTTATCTGTCAGTCGGCGAGATTATCAATAATAAGAGTTAATGCTTTAATTTATCAATTGCTTTTTCGATATGAATACGCATGGCAGATTCTGCAGCCTGGTCATCCCTGTTTTCGATGGCAGATATGATTCGCAAATGCTCTGATAATGTTTCCTCGGGCGAACGTACCAAGCCGATTTGCGAATGCAGGACATGTATGTTGTTCAACAAACGCATTCTTTGAATGACATCATTTTCACATAGATTGATAATACAACTATGAAATTCGCGGTCCGCTTGTTCGTAGAATGCCTGATCTATATCATGCTGATACTGAAAAGGCTCGAATATTTTGTGCAGTTTTTGAATGTCCTCACTGGCGGCGTGTTCAGCCACCAGACGTGCAGCCAAACCTTCAAACACAGCACGGCACTGTAAAATGTCTATAATCTCCTTGGGGGTTATTTTTTTAACAAACATGCCGCGGCGTGGAATACTTTCAACCAGCAGTTCGTTTTCAAGTCGGGCCAGGGCTTTTAAAAGAGGAGAGCGGCTGACTCCCAGTTCGGCAGCCAGTTTTTCCTGAAGGATTTTTTGCCCCGGAAGCAGTTCTCGATCCAGAATTTTACGTTTGAGACGTGAATAGACATGATCTGTCAACTCTGTGTGTGTCAAATCCATTTCCTGACCCTGGTTTTTACTGGGATGATCAAACAGTGCAAAATATGTTACATGTGTATTAATCTGCATAATATTTATATTGATGCAAATTACTTGCCAGAACATAATAGATTTTTTAAAAAATGATATTATAAAACAATGCTTTAGCTAAAAATATTTTACGAAACCGCTCGTAATATAACAAGCTGTATACTTTGTGTTATAGTCCAAGTTTTTTTTGTGGCATGAGGTAAATACTTTTGTTTTTCTGAAATTAATTTTATATTATTATGGAAAAGGAGAGAAAATGCGATACAGACAACCTGGGAAAACAGGATTGAATGTCTCTGAAATCGGCTTTGGTGCCTGGGCAATAGGAGAGAGCGGCTGGGGCAGACAATCCGAGAGTGATTCTATAGCTGCTCTCAATCGAGCCCTTGATCTGGGTGTAAATTTATTGATACGGCCCAGAAATACGGAGACGGTAAAAGTGAACGCGTCATTGCAAAAGCATTCAGGCGAGCGCCTGCGTAAAACAGTAGAACATGTCAATGATTTGAAAACGGATATCGAGCCGACGGGCTGGGACCTTCCGGCCCTTGCCTTGAAATTTCCTCTAATGCATCCAGCGGTGGGTACGGTTATACCCGGAATGCGAAAAGAGTGGCAGGCTGAAGCCAATACATACGTCTCAGATCTCGGTGATCCGGATGACTCTGTGATGGAAATATGCCGAAAGCATGCCTGGAGGCGCGGAGTCTGGTATTCAAAATAATCAATGGTATAATACTTGAATTATAAAACAGGTTTTTGATTATGGTTACTCGTGCACAACGTGTCCGATTGGGCATTTTTATAGTGGTAGCTATTGTGGCTCTGGTGGTTTCGATCGGAGTGATTGTGGCGCCCATGTTTCTTGAAAATTGGGATGTTTATTATATCGGTTTTCGCAATGTCTCTGTATCCGGATTGCAGCAAGGCAGTGCGGTCAAGTACCAGGGATTACAGGTAGGGTATGTCAGCGATATTTCTATTGATCCCCAGGATATCCAGCGAGTCATTGTTGAAGTGAGTCTGGAAGAAGGCACTCCGATCAAAATGGATACCGAGGCGAAAATTGCCATGTTGGGCATAACCGGTCTCAAAATAATCGAGTTGAAAAGCGGTAGCAATAAAGCGGAATTCTTGTCGCCCGGCTCGTTTATAGATGCCGGAAAATCTGTTACTGAAGAGATCAGCGGGCATGCTGAATCTCTGGCTGCAAAATCCGAGATTATTCTTAATAATTTGGCAGAATTTACAAGTGAGGATAATTTGAATCGTTTTATACAATTTGCCGATCAGTCTAATAAAACCATGCGTGAAATTGAAGCCCTGGTTCAAAACAACAGGCAGAACGTGGGCTTAACTTTGGATAATGCATCCAACTTTGCCCGGCGATTGGATTCACTCACAAACAGTGCCAATAGAATTTTACTGAATGTAGAAGAGTTTACCGGTTCTGATACATTGAAACAGATTGCGACCAATTTGGCTGATGTGACAAGCGCGCTCAAAGAAGCGGAACTTGTTCAACTGTTTCTGGAAATCAATACCACTCTGGAAAGAACCAATAATATGCTGCGCGATGTGGAGATCAGTTTTGCAAAAAGTCGTACGGATCTGGTGTATACCATTGAACGTCTGAAAGAAACCTCGGACAATCTGACCCAGTTTTCACGGATGATCAGCGAAGATCCATCCATCCTTATATTCGGTGCTGAACCAGAAAATGCGCCTGATTTTAATTTGGAGAAATAATATGAAATTTCACTTATTTTACGCCTTTGTGATCGTATCATTGATGATGCTGGCGGGCTGCAGTCATAAACAACCTGCCAGAAAATATTTTATTTTTGAATTCACAAATCAGGATTATCCCGCTGTAGAACAGGCTGATACCACGTTTGATGTGATTGTTGATGTCCTGGATTTTAGAGTTGCCCGTGCCTTTGATCAAACCCGAATGGTGGTCCGCACACAATCAAATGAACTGAATTATTATTATTATCATCATTGGGCTGTTCGTCCTTCTTATGCAATCCCTGCTCTGGTGTATGATTATTTTGAATACAAGAATGTGTTCCGGCGGATCAACCGGGGAATCAGTTATAATCCGGATTATATCATTATTGGCGAGGTCAAGAGTATAGAACGAATTCAAACCAAGGCTGGAGATCTTGCTCATATCCATATTCTTTTTGAATTTCAACAGGCTGATAACAAAATTGCTCTGATAAAGCATGAAGCAACTTTAATTGATAAATTTGATGACCCCAGCATGAATGGATTTGTAAAGACATTGAACCATAGTCTCGTTTTTACGCTGGAACAGTTTAAAAATAAAATTACAAATTATTTGGATAAACATGCAGATTATAGTCAGGCAAAATAAAGTGTTTCTATCCGGAAGCGCCACCCTTGAAAGCACCGGAGGATTATATAAACGGTTGCTCTCAATCGTGGATTCGGGAGATTATACGGAATACCAAATTGATTTGAGCGATTTATCCCGCATCGACAGCAGCGGTGTTGTTCTGCTGGATGAAATTCTGGACCATGCCTCACAAAAAGAGGTCAAGGTTGAACTGATCCATGTTCCGGAAAAAATAACCAAAGCCCTAAATACGTTTAGCTCCCGTTCAATAGCGCCGCAATCCGTACAAAAAAAGACGGGATGGCTTGAACGGATGGGAGAAAAGGCTCATGCTTATTGGCAATTACAAAAGAATGCGATTTTTTTAGCGGCGGATTCTTTTTATTTTTCTTTTCTTGGCCTATTCTCCCGTAAAGGTGCAAAAAAAGGAGAATTCATCAACCAAAGCATTTTAATAGGAATGAATGCGTTCCCTATTGTTGCCCTGATCTCGTTTCTGATTGGGTTTATTCTATCTCTGCAATCCGCAGCCCAATTGCGGCACTTCGGCGCCAGTATTTACATAGCGGATTTGGTTTCGATCTCAATGACCCGGGAGATGGGGCCGATTATGACAGCCATTTTATTCGCCGGTAGAAGCGGTTCTTCAATTGCCTCCGAGATTGCGACCATGGTCGTAACTGAAGAAACAGATGCGTTAAAAGCCATGGGACTCAATCCGATCCGATACACATTGGTTCCCAAAATCCATGCGATTACTCTCATGATGCCTTTACTGACCATTCTTTCAATGATCCTGGGGATTTTGGGTGCGTTTGTGATCGGTGTGACGTATCTTGATGTGGGCGTGTCCCCCTTTTATAATCAAGTTATTCAGGCGCTTGTTCTTAAAGATATATTAACAGGTCTTGTCAAAAGTATCATATTTGCCTGGATCATTGTCATGGTCGGTGCATTTTATGGGTTCCGGGTTAGAGGCGGCGCTGCTGATGTGGGACGCATGACCACTGCATCTGTAGTTGCGTCAATATTTTTGGTCATATTGGCTGATAGTATCCTTGGTTTATTATTTTATTTTAACATAAAAAGTGGATTTTAATGAAAAAGCAAGCCTGGTAGAATTATGAATCAAAATGACCTGGTCATAAATGTAAAATCAATTTCCAGCGGATTTAATGACTCTTTGATACTTGATGACGTTTCGATGATTGCGAAAAGCACGAGATTACTGTTATCATTGGCTCCAGTGGATGCGGTAAAACCACACTGCTCAAACATTTAATCAGGCTTTACCTGCCCTGGTCCGGGTCAATTCAAATTTTTGGCCGTGAAATCACGGATATGGATGAACCTGAATTTAATGAGCTCCTTTTGAGTATAGGGGTGTTATTCCAGAATGGCGCTTTGCTAAACTCAATAAACGTCGCGGAAAATGTGGCTATCCCCCTTGAGCAGCATACGAATTTACCTTATCGTATCATTGAACGTTTAATTAGAGTCAAACTCAATTTGGTCGAGCTCAATCATGCTTTTCTGAAACTGCCCTCAGAGTTGTCCGGCGGGATGCGAAAACGTGCTGCTCTGGCAAGAGCCATCGCACTTGATCCCGCCTTGCTGTTATGCGATGAACCCTCGGCCGGCCTGGATCCCGTAACGCTGGAAGCTTTGGATCAGCTTGTATTAAAAATGCGTGATGAACTGGGAATGTCAATCGTTATTGTAACCCATGACCTCGCCAGCATCTATCGTATAGCCGACAGGGTTTTATTTCTGGATGACGGAAAGGTTTTGTTTGAAGGCACATTAAAAGAAACACTTGATTGCGGAATCGATAAAGTGAATGCGTTTTTTAAAAAGGGCGCCGGACTTGTTTCTCACAGATAAACAGGATCAGAGATTTGCCAATATCAGCTTTCGAGCTGTTCTTTAAACCGTTCTTCGGGGGAAAGGGCGGGCTTTCCTGCTTTGATTTTTTCTTCTTGCCGGATCGGAATACTTTTGTAAAGATTTGCTTCTCTCTTTAATATGTGCTCCCTGAATTTTTGCAAATAGCTTGATATTGTCAGCTGCCAGGAGGACATGTCTTTGACCAAAAAATCAAATAATGCCTGTCCGCATTGTGGGGTCTGTAAATATCCAAAAACAGAGTGTGGATTGGTTTTGTCTTCCCATGTATAATTATTGTTTACTAAATAATCCTGGGGTTTTACATTCTTTGAGTTGGGATAAAAATCATCCTCCAGGTCGTAATTGATGGTTATGATATCTCGTATATCGGAAAGGTTGTACCAGTTTTTAATGTTTTCGGGTGTTTTAAGTTTCTGCTTTACAGGATTTTGTCCCGATAATTTACCCATAACTGTGGATTGTCCAAGAGGGGAGCCCAGGGTCACCAAAGTGTCAATTTGAATGTCGTTCTGGAGCAAAGAACTCAAAACATCATATATGATAATCGAGCCCATCGAATGTGCAATGATCATGATCTTTTGGGATTTGTGCCGATGCAAGGTTTCAATCACTCGCTCGGTAATCGCTTGCCTTACATTTCGACTTTGAGCTTCATGATAGCCGGTTCCATTATTCAGGTAAACATCCAGATCCCGAAAATGATGGCGGATAAATTTTTCGGATAAATCTTCCAGATTATGATAGATACTGTCCGAATGCATTAAAAAATCGGCAAGTTTTTCTATGCCATTGCGTGTCAGACGTCGCAAGGTACTGCCGCTGGGTTCAGATGGCGGAGTGAGATATTTAAATGGAAAGCTCAGATATCGCGGATCTTTTTCATCTGTTATAACAGGATCCAGGGGAAAGGGATACAAAAGATCTGCCCAATAGATGAGTTCAAGTCGAAACGGAAAGTTTTTCAAACCTGCATTGCGTAGCGCCTGGTGCAAACTGATATCCCACCAGGCATACAGGCTTTCTACAGTCACCTTGTTCTTTAATCCATGAATTCCTATTACTATATTTTTCATGACTTGTTTGTTTAAATTAATAATACATTAAAAATAGCAATTTATTTTATCATTTTAAAGCTGAAAATGAGAAATTTTGAAACCTTTTGGTCAAGTATCGTACACTGGTATGAAAATTAACCATACTGCAAAGACAAATAATAAAAACTGGAGGATGTCATGAACATTCAAAAAATGCTTGGCTGGGTCGCTATTCTGTCATTGGTAATTGTTTTTGGTGCATTTGCAAAAGCTTCTCCAAAAGCAGACGTTTCTCAACTTGATGCAAAGGATCAGAAACTCGTTCAGCAGCTTGACAATGAAAAGGCTGATAAACGGATACAGGCTGCACAAAAACTGGCAGAGCGCAACTGTTTAAAAGCTGAAGATGCTTTGCTGACTATGTTGCAGGAAGATTCTGCTTATCAGGCCCGAATCGTTGCTGCCATGTCGCTGATGAAATTGAACAGCGAAAAAAGCGCTTGACGCCATCAAAGAGCAGGCAGAGAAAGATCCGAATCAAATTGCTCGCAATGCACTCAACGGTATGGTGAAACAGTTACAAAACAATTCATAAAGCTGTAAAGCCGTATTCTGCATGCACGCAGAATACGGCTTTTTCCTTCCCACTCTTTCCTTTTATCTAACAGTATTTGCATCCTAAAAAAACTTTTCTTACATTACTCTTTTCTTTTGGAAGATTAATCTGATAGTTACCTGTTTTAGTTAAAAAAAGAAAGGACGTATTATGAGAGCCAATGTATTTCTTTTGTCATTGATGCTTTTATTGTCGGTACTGTTTGCCTGTTCGAGCGATACACCCGAAAACATCATTATCGTGATTGGTGATGGTGCCGGGTTTTACCAAATGCAGGCCGCGAGCAGCTATATCTACGGAGAAACAGACAGTTTGATCAGTCAATCATTTCCTGTGCAGTTGGCTTGTACGACATATCCAGCCACGGGCCATGGATATGATTCTGAAATGGCATGGTCTGAATTCGATTATGTTATGAAGAAATGCACGGATTCAGCTGCTTCTGGAACAGCATTGGCTTGTGGTGTCAAAACTAACAATGGCGCAATTGGTGTGGACCAGGAAAAAAATGTTCTGATTAACCTCATGGAACAAGCTGAACAGTTGGGAAAAATGACGGGTATTGTGACATCCGTGCCGATTACGCATGCAACGCCGGCTGCCTTTGTTGCACATAATGACAGCAGGCATAATTACCATGAAATCGCCAGGGAAATGATTCTTGAGAGCGCTGTTGATGTAATCATGGGCGCAGGTCATCCTTTTTTTGATAATAATGGCAATCGCCTAAATGAGCCGGATTACCAATACCTATCGGAATCTCTCTGGAACACTGTTAATTCTGATTCCGCCGATGAAAGCAGTCCCCACAAATGGGGCTTGGTACAGGATCGCGATGCTTTCAAGAAATTAATGAACGGTGCCACGCCTGAACGTGTATTGGGACTGGCTCCTGTGGCATCATCACTGCAAGTCAGCCGTGATGGCGGTGAAGAACAAAAGGAGCCTTTCGGCGTACCTCTGATTTCAACGGTGCCCACACTTGAAGAGATGACCCGGGGAGCTATCAATGTGCTCGATGATGATCCTGATGGATTTGTGCTTATGGTTGAAGCAGGGGCTATTGATTGGGCATGTCATGGAAATAACGGCCCCCGAATGATCGAAGAATTTGTACAAATGGAAGAGACCGTTAATGCTATAGTCGATTGGATCGAATCGGAAAGCAGCTGGAAAAATACCCTGCTCGTGGTGACGGCTGATCATGAGACAGGATATTTGACAGGTCCTGGTTCCGGTGAGGATGACCCCGTATGGACTCCTATTGTAAATAATGGCAAAAACAAAATGCCGGGTATGGAATGGCACTCAGGCAGCCATACCAACTCGCTTGTTCCACTGCAGGCAATCGGGAAAGGTGCTGATAATTTTAAACTCGTAGCTGTTAAAAAGGATTCGGTTCGTGGTTCTTATCTGGATAATACGGATATTGGCATTATTCTCAAATCTCTGGCAACCAATTAAGTCTGCAACCGAGACAGCAGATGTTGCCTGCTCCGGAAAGGTACATTGAATGAATCGATACGTCATTTTTGCCAATGGAGATTATGACCCACCGCTCAAAGATCACATCGATGTCTGTGATCATCTGGTTGCTGTTGATGGAGGGGCGGAGTATGCCATCCGTGACGGCTTCCAGCCGGAAATGGTAATAGGAGATTTCGATTCCCTGGTCCCGGATATCCTGAAACAGTTTTCGCAGAATCAGATTATTCGCTATCCGGCGGACAAAGACAAGACAGATCTTGAACTTGCTGCTGACTATTGTGTTGAGCACTCGGCAACTGATATCCGAATTCTACATGCTTGTGGCGGCAGGATGGATCAGTTTCTGGGTAATTTTTTGCTGTTCGTCCAGCCAAAATACAGTCATTTGAATGTAGAGTTTTACTGCAAAAATCAAATGATAACTATTTTACATCCCCACGTCAAAAAAGAGTTTGTCGGACGCCGGGGAGACGGTTTCTCGATTGTGCCGTTAGCAGATGAGGTGAATATAGATTATCTGAATGGTACAAAATGGGAGTTAAAGGAAGAAACGATCAGAATGGGACAGAGTTTGAGCCTGAGTAATGAATTTATTCAAATATCGGTCAAATTATTGACCCGATTGGGGGTTTGCCTGGTGGTTCATATCAAAAATTGAATATTCATTTTTATGACTCAAAAAGGCCATCCAGGTAGATGGCCTTTTTATTTGCCTTTACTTGAGTAAAACCATTTTCTTGATTGCTTGATAATCATTGGACTGAAAGCGATAGTAATAAACGCCTGAAGCAACCTGCATATTCTGGTTGTTTTTACCATTCCATGAAAGTTCATAATATCCGGGCGCCAACTTGCTGTTGACCAGAGTTCTGACCAATTGACCCCGGATGTTGTAAATAGAAATACGAGTGTCGGATTTCTCCGGAAGCTGGAATCTGATATTCGTCTCCGGATTAAAGGGGTTGGGAAAGTTTTGCAGCAGTTTATATTCTTCCGGGAATTCGGCTTTAACCCTAATGGCTTCACTTTGATTGCTATAGCCGCTGATGCTCTGATCCTCGAGTTTATAATAGAATGTATGTCCGCCGGCTGCGGTCGAGTCTGTAAAAGTATAGTGCCCTTTGGGCGATGCGGGAATCAACCGCGGATTCACTTTTTCAAACGGGCCTGCCTCACTGTTGCTCCTCAGCACATTAAATCCGGCGTTATTCACCTCATTTGCGGTTTCCCAGACCAACTGAATACCTTCAAACGGCAGACTCTGAGCTTCAAATGCTGATAATTCCACTTTGGTCACTACCGTGTTCCATGTCAGACTGTCTGATGATATTCCATCCGTAACGATGACTTTGATGATATGGTCGCCGCGTGCATATTTTGTACTATAAAACGAAAATCTGTTCGTATTGACCGGCTCAGGAACGCCATCGACCGACCACTGATAGTTCAATTGCGATGCGCCCTGATCTGTAACACGAATCGAGAATTCAATGATTTCCGGCTTTCGGATTTCCGCCAAATCAGTCGGATAAAACGAATAAATCTTTATTTGGGATATCACGTTAATCGTGACCGAATCGATATCAAATCCCTTTAAATAACCGGACTTGTTGTCTTCTACCTGGAATTTGACGGTCCAGGTTCCTTTCTGATCTACCCGGGTGTCCGACTGAATGTATTGGAATCTGCATCAAATTCGGAATTAGAGGGTTGATTGAGAACGGAAAATGTGAGCGGGTCCTGATCGCCGTCCTCTGCATGTAGTGGAATGATTACGGGTTCACCATAATTAACCGTCACTTGCGAGGGCATATCAGTAAACTCGGGAAAGGCATTGTCAACACCGGTGGCATAATAACGTACAAAATTGGGCTCTAGGCCGACTTTGGTCGCCAATAATGAATTTACATCAAGATAACCGATTGTCCAGCGTGTGGATGCCAGGCCGCTGCTGTCGCTTGTTGTTGTTTGATTTTCTGTATAGCCGGATTCCGTTTCCGGGGCAAAATATACGGTTTCTCCGTGAACCGGATTGCCATATTGATCGGTGATTTGTACGACCAACGGATAGACCAGCTCTCTGCCGCGAGTCATACTCTGTTCATCACCGGCATATTTTCTTAGATAAAAGGCTTGATCACTTTTTCCGGTGACATTAAACTGAACATTCTCATCAGGTAGATCAGGTGATGTCGCTTCGAAAATATACTCACCTGTTTTATGCCCCATTAGTATCGTCGCAGCGGCTAAACCCTGCTCATTGGTAGTCAAAGTGCTGGGTTGCAGCACCGCGGCGAGATTTTCCGGGCCGGGTTCTTCAATTAGACTGAATTCAACTTTCACTCCGCCGACAGGGTTGCCGTTCGGGTCCTGTGACTGAACGATCACCACATCATTAAAAGTTTTACCGACCGTTGCCGTTTGTTTGGCATGACTGGCGGCCAGCAGCTGCGAAGCAGCGCCGGCGCGCGCAAATGCGATAAAAATAATCGTGTCGGAATTTCCTGACAATCTGGCTTCAATTTGATGCGAACCGCTGAGCTTGTCAAATCCGATTTGGATGCCGGCATAGCCGTTATAGTCGGTTAAAATGGGAGTATCATCAAGCAGACGCACATCGCTGTCTCCCAGGGGTGTAAATGATACCGGTGTGTTTCGTACCGGAATGCTGTCGCTGTCAATAACCTGGACCACGAGCTGCGAGGACAAGTTTTGTCCGACCGCACCGGTCAAGCTGTCACCGGAAATTTTACGCAGTGAATAGGGGGGATCGCTGATCTGGATTTCCCCAAAAACGGAACCTGGATATCAGCGTAATCAGGATGATCAATAGTGGCATAGATCAAATAGTTTTCATCCTCTTCCGGTCCCATGACAAGATGCACCGCTGCAATACCGCTGGAATCGGCCATTTCATAATAAAGTTTTTGCCGGTTTTCGACAAAGTACCCGTTGCCGGTTTTGAGTTCAAACTTGATGTTGGTATGCGGCACGGGATTATCATTTTTGTCTTTAGCCATCACGGCAAGAGAGTCTTTCAGAACGGCGCCCTTGTTGCCGACAAACTGATTGCTTTCATTAACCAGAGCCAATTGAGACGCTTGACCGGGTTTGACCGGAATGGCAATGGTGTCCAGTTTCAGCGATGGATAATCCGGAACAAATGCAGTGATTTTTAAGGAGCCAACAATCGAGGCTTTCACTTTGCCCATTGTTTTTCCCTTATCATTCGTAGATTCTTCGGGTTGATTAAAACTTGCGCCCTCGCTAACAGCAATCAGTTCGATGTCTTTACCCGGAATGGGGTTGCCGAATGAATCTACCAGAGTCACATGGATCTGTGCGGAGGTACTCTCATCAGATTTTAACTGTCCGGAAAAAGTGATCGAACAGGAATCTGCTGACGGTGAGGTGGGTAGCACATTAACGAAAACTGAATCGGGTGACCCGGGTATTGATCCTCCGTTTAATTCGAGGATATTCAGTTCATCCGTTTTGTGACCGACAAACCAGGTTTCTCTCGCTTCACCCTGCGTCGTTTTTTTTGTACTGAAACTGTAATTTGAAGATTGCAGATATCCGTCGCCTTCCAGAATTGAAAACTGGATACGATGTCCGTCAATACGGTTTCCGCCTGTCAACGCATCATAAGCCGCGGCCCGCACCGTAAGCGGCTGACCCGCCACCACAGTATGCTGCCTGTCCGATACCAATTCCATTCGCTTTGCCTGTGTTGGAATACCCCAGACAAACAGATTGATGGGCGAGGGGTCTAACGGCGCGTTGTTTGCATCATAAGAGCGGATTTTAATTTGGTTGTCTTCAAGAATCGGCATAAATCCGGCGTTTGCATAACCGTTGGCATCGGTACGGATCGTGATTTCGGTGATACAGCTTGCCGTCAACCACAAATACCGCGTGTTCATCGTCACTGTTGTAATGGGTTACACTGAGGTGTACCGGATGATTGGCAATGGGGTTTTGTGCAGTATCCGTCACGCGTAGCGTAATTGGAATACTCTGACCGGCTGTCAATGTATCTCCCGGCGTATTGATAAGCGAAATATATTTGGGAGCGCCGGTGACCGTAACAGCATTAAAGCGTACGGGAGAATTGTTGAGGGGTACAGAATTGAGCGCAGCGCTCGCTTCCAGAATATGTTCCGAAGGCGTGTTACCCAGTCGCCATGTCACTTGCGCTATACCATCATCATTGGTTTGCTTGACAATAGACTGTTTGTTGTCCACACTGCTGCTGCCCTGAAGAATTGCAAAGTTTACATCATAGTTGATGACAGGATTGTTGTAGGTGTCAACGATTTTGACCTCGGGCTGGAATATCTTCTGAGTTTGGCCTATGGGCTGCTGCCAACTGCTGTCCCCAACCGCGTAAATGCGATTCGGCTGGCCGGATTCTGCTGTGGCCACAAATTCCACGGGTGATATATCGGGAATATTGGGGACACTCACCTGTACGCTATCCGAATATAAAGCAGCATGGGTTCCGAGATTTAACCAGGTCCATGCGGCTCCTGCTGAATTGGTGACTTTGGTGATTTGAGGCATTCCTTCCAGAGAACCATTGGAACCGGTGACTGTGAACAACACTTCTGTATTGGGCACAGGATTATTATATTTATCCAATATAGCCACTGCAAATGAATCCGGCGCGATGGTCATCACAGGCGCTGACTGAATCGGATCATCTCCGTGCAGTTTGATCAGGGATGCCGGTGCTTCCGGTTTTACTGTACCGCGGAATTCGACAGGGCTGCCGTTCAACGGTTGGTTGTTTTCCTTAACGACCTGCGGCATGAATGATATTGCGTGTTTCCGTGCTTTCACCCATATAATAGTCCACAACCGCGCTGCCTGAAACGCTGTCAGATACGATGGTGCGAACGGTTGAATTGTTGGAAAAATGTCCGTTGCCCTGTACCCACACTAAAGGTCACCTTTTGTCCCGGTCTTGGATTTTCAAATTGATCCAAAATTTGAAACCCGCAATTGAATGGGACCCTGTCCGGCCCTGGCCTCAAAGCCGGTGGGACTGTCTGCTATTATTCTGTATGGAGCGGCAGGATTCGCCTGTGCTCTAAATTCCACGGCTTGTACATTGCTGTATCCTTTAACATAAATAATCGCAGTCTGAATGCCTGACTCTGTGCCCAGTGTAAACTGGGCGGAAGCAATGCCATTTGCATCCGTTTGCCGTATCACAGAATCTGAACCGTAAAACTTTCCGTTACCCCGATCGGATTTGAATACCACGTCTGTGCCGGCTCCAATCGGATTGCCAAAAGCATTTAATATTTTTACATTAAAGGGTTTGGCCAGCAATGATCCGACAGTTTCCGCCTGTAGCGGGGCGTCGCCGGACATTTTTACGATTCGATGCGGGATCGGCTGAGTGACGTTGAGATTAAAAATTCGATATCCCTGCTCAATCTTCGGATCACCGTCAACCCGGATCTGGTGATTGCCGACAATGGTCCCGGCTGTGTACAGCAATTCCACACGACCGGTTTCATCCGTGGTCAAAACAGTGTCTGCATCGACCGTTGAAGTGCCTACTTTTTGTTCAAAGTTACCGTCTCCGTTGACCACATAAAATTCAAGGTTGTGCTCCGGAATGCCATTGTTGTATTGATCGACAATTCGGGCAATTAGAGGTTCGTGAAAGGTGTGCCCGGCGCCAATTGTCTGCGCTTCACCGGATTCTTTGACAATCTGATAAGGGGCATCCGGCAGCGCTGTCGCGTTAAAAATGATGGGGGCGTTATCCAGCGGTACGCTTGGGGCAACCTGTACTTTATGAATGTTGGTGCCTGCTGTATCGCCAAGTGTTGTTCTGACCGTGGCGATACCATTTGCGTTGGTTGTATCTACGCGCACAGGGTATTCGCCGTCAATGGTGCCGTTGCCGGAAATGAGTTCAAACGGCACCGGAAAATTCTCAACCGGATTGCCATTCTCATCAGTGATCTTGATGGACAAGGATTCAGGCAGCGCCTCGGTTACCCGCGCGGTTTGATTGTTCCCGCCAAGTTCCTCTATGGCCACAGGAATTCCTTCACCCGCAACAGCGCGGAATTCAAGAGATGGTATATTCGGAAAGTCCGGAAGAAAGGCCTGTACAATACTTTCTTCCCGATATCCGAGTTTAAACAGCACTTCGGCATTGCCGTCCTGATCAGAATAAACATCAATCTGCTGACGGTTATTAAATGTCCCGTCCCCTTCCTGGACCGTAAATCTTACTTTAACACCTGAACATTGATTGCCGTATTTATCCTCTAATGACACTGAAAACGGCTCGGAAAGCAGTTCACCTGCTTTTCCGGTTATGGTCGATGCTGAGGTCCGGGCCATCTGGTTGGGATCGCCTGCATTTACCGTCAATGTAAACACCTGTCGGTTGTTATTCGGACAAGCGGTGCATAAGCTTCAATTTCTACAGTCTCTGCCTGGTTGCCAAAAGTGACCTGAGTCGATGCAAAACCGGATATATTGGTGATATTGGAAAATTCCTGATTGCTGCCGCCGGCGCCGGTCGGGGTATAGCCGGAATTGGATGTAAAGAGTACTTTGTCGTACCAGGTGTTGGCTTCACGGTTTTTAATGGCGAAATCAAGAAAGCCGTTTTCAAGAACCCAGCTTTGATCCCAACGGTACCATTTCCAGTCCTCTGTTACTTTGAAATTCCATCTTGCGGCTTCCGACGTGTCTCCGACGGCGATATATCCCGAGTTTGCAATGGGGCTTTGAGCAGCAACGCGCAGCCAAAGCGCATAGGCATCGGTTTTGGGGATGAAAATGCGATAATACGCTTTACCCCGGTTATTGGCATTGCTGATATTGGGCACGAGAATATACTTTCCATTGGAAGCCGTTGATGAACTGGAACTACTCATCGGCTGTTCGAGAATGCCGGATTCCGCCTCATACCAAATGTTGCCGTCAAAAATATCACCAATCGAGTCTGTGCTTAAAAATGCACTGCCTGAAATTACATTAAACTGGACAGGTACATTGGCAATTCCTTGTCCGTTGACATCAGTGATCTGAACAGCCAGGGGAATGGCAAGCTTTTCATCGACCTGGCCGGTTTCATTGTTTCCCGTATGAATATTCATAGTATAAGCGTTGAGAGGTGGCACAGCCACACAAAAGCTGGAAATGTCATTGTTTTGACCACCGTAAAGCATAACGCCGGAGAAAAGACGCTGTGCATTTCCCTGCAAATTGTTCACATCATTGACCTGACCAATCCAGGTGTTTTCCAGATACACATTGAACACATTGCCCAACGAAATATCATAAGAAAATTGAACCTTTAGTTCATCCCCCTGAGTGGGAGAAGGAGCGTCTTTATAAAAATCGTCAGAGTCTAATACCCCGGCTTGCGCCTGTCCGTTCTGAATGATCTCAAGATAAATTCTGCGGTTTCGAACCCGGACCAGATATCCGTCCGCTTCGCTGTAAACGGGATTGTTCAGGAGCATTGCAATACCGCTTGAGTTGATACCGTCATTGTCCACTAAATTTGACCAGGTGAAAGAGGCATCAACCGATGAGGCATTCGGACTGTAGGCAGTGGAGGTGTAAACCGCCAGGTCTGTCCAGCCGGGCGCCGGATTGAGAGTTCACCAGATTGGAATCCACAACCTCATACTGAGGCGAGGCGGACCAGTCCGGTAAATCAGGGTCTCCAAAATCGGTACAATACTCAATTCCTGCAACACTGGTCTCTACAAATATGCTCTCGGATAACGGCCCGACATTGCCTGACGCATCCCATGCGCGAATTGCAAAGAAATAAGACTGATCCGGCAGCAGATTTGTAACATCTGTTTTTTGAACAGAACCCGGCGCCCCGGGTTTCCCGACAGAGACCAGTTTTCCCTGCTTGAAATTGGAAGCATTCAGATTGAATGTTGCATAACGCAATTCGTAAATGTTCGCAGAGCGGGCGGCGCCGTCATCGCTGGGTGCAAACCATTCCAGTCGAATGCTTTGTGAATTAATCGAATAGCCTTGCTTCCATGCGATCCGGGACGGCGGATTATCGTCAGGATTCGTTTCGTCAATTAAATCCGAAATGGCCTGTTCATAACGCAGGGCCATGTTTTGATATCCGGTATTGTTTGGGTGCACACCGTCAGTTAATTGACTGAGAGTAACTGCAGAGTACATGTCAACAACTGTAATATTGTCACTGGGCGGATTGTCAAAAAACATTTTTTCAAGTTCAGCATTGTACTCACGAATCTTGGGTTCCGCTTCCCCTTCAACAATTTTGGGGATGATTTTACATACAAGAATATAACGGACACTCTGATGCTGAGCTATGTTCTGCAGCAAAGTCTGCATTTTCCCGGCCATTGTAGCTGGATTGGTATAGGGCCCCGGAGCATCATTTTCCCGTGTTATTGGTTCCCAGCATAACCAGGACAATGTCCGGGAAATAGGTGTTGAGCTGTCCGGTAATATTGAGCGAACCTCCGGGCAAGAATTGATCGATTTTGGCGCCACTCTGATAAAAACCGTTATAGGGCGCACCGTTGGGGCCGACAAACTCGATATCGTATCCGGAATTACTCAGGTTGTTGTATAATATGTCTCGATATCCGTTGCCCGAGCTGCTGCCTTCACCGGCAGTGATCGAATTACCCACCGGCATTATTTTCCACGTCTTGGAATATGCAAAAGCAGGTAAAATCAGGATAATGACCAGAATGAATATTCTTTTATAACTCTGCAAAGAATCCTCCAATAACTGAAAAAAGTTTTGTAAACCTTTTTATTCGGGATTGAAAATGCAACAATTATACCGAATGTGATTAAAAGATGGTACAAAACTTAGATTGTCAAAAAATTATAAATCAAGTAATATCAATAATATAAAAAATATCGCAATGAATTCCGAAGGTTTTTTAAAGCACAGGCTGTTTATAAAGTCTGGCAAAGTGTTCCAATTGAATACATCTGATTCAACATAAACAGATTCTAGAAACAAACATGTAGGGATGTTGACAATATAGGCCCGCTGTAATTATTGGTTTGTCCGATCTGATCGTGCAGCATCAGATAGAGAAAACGATATTCAGCTGTAAAAGCGATGCGGCGATGCAGGTTTAGATATAAACCCGCTCCCATTTGGTAACCGGGGCCGGCCGCTATTAAATTTCCAGAGTCTTTTCTGTGTAAAACAGTCGAAAGACCATAGCTTACATACGGGCTTGCCGGACTTTCCGCAATCACCAGACTCATAGCATCCAATGCCAGATAATGCAAATTGACCTTTGAGGATGGATGCTTGTCTGTTCCGGCCTGATTCCAGTTAAAGTAACCCACACGCAATGCATGATTGTTCAATATCTTTAGAGTTGCTGATAAAAGCGGCAAAGTCGATGCATTTTCAATATTGCGTAATGGCTCCGATTGATAATCATCAAGACTCATGGGTTTCCAGACAACATAGCCAACACCAATATGGGAATAGAAATGCTCTTTGGCCTGTATCAGCTGGCTGGCCATGAGTACCATGAATACTAATGTGAGTTTTCTCATGTTAACGGATATTATTCTTTCGATTCTTTGTGATTTTCCGGAGGCTGAAATCCTATTGGATGATTCCTGGCCGAGTCAGGTATGTTGGATATTTCGCCGAACTGGTTTTCATATTTTTCGATATTGTTTTTCATTGCTTCCAGAAACGATTTTGCATGTTGTGGTGTCATGATCACTCGCGCAAAAACTTTAGTCTTGGGAGAACCCGGAAGAATTCGGGTAAAGTCAATAATAAATTCAGCCGGAGAATGGGTAATTAAGGCCAAATTCGAGTAAATTCCTTCTGCTTCTTTTTCACCCAACTGTATATCAATTTGTTTCTTTTGATTTTGATCCATGCTGAACCTCCTGTTGATTTGAATCCATAGTATAAAAATATATAATTGAAACTACAATAAAAATATTACGAAAAACGTAAAGTGTTTAAATGCATGATCTTCAGCGCATAAAGATCAATGCGATACCCGCTATGGCCAGCACCGTGCCGATTATCGCGCGCGTCGACGGAATTCTCCGAAACAAGATGATCTCCACGGGTATCACAAGGACCGGAACTGTGCTCAGCAGGGTGGAGGCAATACCTGCCGCGGTAAACTTTACTGCAACAATAGACAGCCATACCCCAAGAAACGGCCCGAAAACGGTCCCAATGATAATGGCGCCCATAACCCGACTGTTATTAAATGCCAGAAAAGCCGGTTTTGCCTGCCTCGTGAACAAAGCCATAATCCATAATGCTATACTGGCAGGCGCCATTCTGAGCAACGTGGCCGAGATCGTATCAATATTGTTTTCCAGTCCGATCTTGGCAAAAATAACACCCAATCCCTGGCCTATGGCGGCGATGATCCCATAAATAATTCCGGCCGTCTTGTGTTTGGGAAATTGCAGCTCCGGTCCGCGTTCGGATACAACCCAAACAATGGATGTGATGGTTAATGTGATTCCAAGCAATGCATAGATCCCCAGTTTTTCTCCAAGAAACACCCACGCGATGATTGTTGTCAATGGCGGCGCGAGAGCGAGAACCAGCGTTGCGAGTCTGGGCCCAATGCTCAGGATGGCGAAAAACAAGGCCCCGTCACCGATTGCCAACCCAATGATCCCACTGATGCCCAGCCAAAAGGAAGCGTGCCGAGTGACATGCACGGGATAAAAGTATCCCCGCTGAATATACAAAAGCAAACCCAGCAACAGACAGGCGAAAAAGACCCGAAGAACATTAATGGGAAAGGCACCTATTTTTTTACCTGCAAAATCAAACAGATAGGCAGTACTTCCCCAGAAAAAGGCAGCTGTAAGAGCTGATATTTCTCCAATAAAAGGCATGGCACTCTTTTATTCAAGGGTTATGGGTTCAGAACATTAAGCGATAAATGTACAAAATCATATCCCCATTTCAAAATGAAAACTGATTATATACTTTTGATAAACAGTCAGAGCGATTTTTTACCCATTATCTTTTGTTTGTCCGTGAAAACCGGAGGAACAGGCTATAACGAACTATTCCTCCGGTTTCACACACCCGGTGCGGCATCGTTTTCCCCTATGGATTTCATCCCCGGTACGCAAATTCAAGGCGCCAGCCGGGAGGCTTGTTGAATAATATTATTTCATATACAACATACGGCCTGTTTTATCATAGTCGCCGCATTGGAATTGATAGATGTAAATGCCTGTCGGTACGAATCGGCCTCTATCATTTTCTGCATTCCATTTCAGCTTGTACGATCCTTTTGATTGATGCGAGTCAACCAGAGTCCTGACGAGTTCGCCTTTTATATTATAGATACGTAATTTGACATGCCCTGCAGAGGCCAGTACATATTCAAACCAGGTATTTGAATTAAAGGGATTCGGATAATTATCCACGAATTTATAATTTTCCGGTATCTCTTCAATTCCCGTGTTCCATGCAGCGCAAACCGGACCGTAGAGGGTGCTTTTACCGTTCAGATCGAGCGCCTCAAGTTTGTAAAAATAGTTTTTATTTTTCAGGATATCATAATCCGTAAAAGTAAAAGACTGCGGGTTTGGCTCCAGGCACAACAAGAGCGACTTGTTGATTTGGTTATATTGACCTGCTTCTTCAACGCTTCGCAGCACATTGAACCCTACAAGGTTCTGCAGGTTTTCATAGTTCCAGAATAAGCGGATGCCTTTTTCCGATTGTTCCGCCTCGAATGAGGTTAATTGGCTAGAGACCGGCGGTGTATCATCCAGAGTGGCGTAATAATCTTCGACCTCGCCGTATCCCGCGCCAAATCCGGAAGATAAAAGTCCACCACCTTCAGTATAGGTGTCCAGCCTGAATCGGATAAAGGTGTAATCTCCGCCAACAATATCGGGAACGGTAAATGTATAGTAGCGGGTCAATGTGGCGGCAGTTTTTGCCAAACTCAAGTCGCCGGGTTGCGTTTTGCCCAGACCATTCTGGAACAGATCGTTATTGATAATAATCTCATTGTCAAAGTTTCCAAAAATACCGTCTGCGGAGAAATCAAACCATCCGGCTAATAAAGCTGAATAGCCGCTGCCCAGATTGACCGTGACTTTGATCTGATAGGTATAATTACTGACAAAAATATTATCTGTTTTTTCCACCCAGATTCCGTCATTGTTATAATCATGGTAAAAGGTGATGCCGTCTTCATCATTCGTATCATCATTATTGTCGTCTGCATCGGCAGCCAAACTACCGGTGTATACGCCCTCTGTGTCTACCATGTCTCCCAAATAGGCTCGGGTTGCGTCAACCGCCTCTCCCGGCTTCCGGCCACCATACATTCATAATGTTATCACTAAAAGCATCGCCGTAATCCACATATTGCAATGACAGGATTTCAATCCGGTAATCTTCTACTTCGCCGTCTGCAGCTGAACCATTTGCCGTTAATCCGGTTTCTGTGCTGTATCGAAAGCGGGCATACGTGACTCCAGTCACTGCATCCGCCGGTGGGGTAAAGGTTAAACTGTGTGTGCCGGTTGACAGGGTTACATCCGAGAGAAATTGCTCACCTGTATCAAAATTTCCATTGCCGTTAAAATCCATCCAGGCGCTCAGGTATCCTGTATTCTTCACAGTAACGTAAAGTATTGCCTCATAATCGGGTGAAACAGCTGATTTGAATTGAATGCCGTCTTCATCATCATGGTAATTATTGTCATCACCCCTGGCTTTGCCGTCAGGTTGACCGTCATTTTCAGCGTCCACACTACTGCCCAGAGTGGGATTGTTTTCTGTTAAAATCAAGTGACTGGCTCCATTATCAGTGCTCAGCGTATGAAAAGGGCTGGGCAGATCACCATAATCTGTGAGTGTCACCGGAGGAATGGGAATGTCTTCCTCATCGTCTTTGGAAGGAGAATTGTGCGCGCTGTTTACCTGCAGTGTTATGGCGCCGGAATAATTGCTTATGGGAATGCTCATTTCATACACCATCGCCCATTCCCACTCGTTCACACTGTCCCAGTGCGGATAACCCAGTTCATATGGAGCCGTCAAGCTGTTCGGACTCGCCGGATCATAGGGGGATTTCCAATCATTGCTGGTCCCGGTGAATGTGCTCACCCATGGACTGTTATTCATATTCCACTGCATCGAGCTGGCAGATACGAGTCCGGGTGGTAGGGTTCCGCCTCCCAGACTGCCGTCATGATAGTCAGACAGCCAGTCCGCTTCAGAGGGGCTTTTATCACCATCTGCATCATAAAGATAGCCCTGTTTCCAGGTGTAGGAAACGCCGTCTGCTGTGAACGTAAAGTTCAAATGATCGGATTGAATCAGCTTTTCAGCCTGGTGGGGAGGAGTCCAGCCCACGCTGTTTGCATATGCGGTTTGCCCATCGTCTATCACATTGTCATTTACGGAGGGACTTACAATTACAGCAATATACAAAACATCCTGCTCAAGGTAGTAATACATTGTACCGCGGCCTGTGCCATTTTCAGCCAAAAATTGGTATTGACTTTGATCGTTATCTCCGTAAAACAAACCGTTTACCGTCGGAGCGGCCGAAAGTGTGGTGCTGAACAGAAAAAAAGCAGTTAGAACATAGAATACTACCCATAACCCTGAATACGCTCTACACCTCATGATGTTAACCCCTTTCATTGGATGGATGCAAAAATGTTACGTAAATACAAGATTTACATTGGTTTCATGTAAATACAAGATAATACCTCCTGTTTCAGTTGAATGGAATATGGGGGATGTATCGGATCTGGATCTGGTCTTCGGTATGATAGAAATGTAACAAAGACACCTTGCTAAAAATTTCAAAAAATTAAAAATAATTGCAAATTTTTCAGCTTGAGCTTTCTTTATTTCTTGATGGAATCTATTGATTCTTCACCGCTTTTTTAGTAAATTACCAGTTAAAAACCAACTAGTGGAAAGAGGGAATGTATGGATAAAGTTTACGAACCGAAGAACGTTGAAAACAAGTGGTATCAATACTGGGAAAAAAACAAGTTTTTTCACGCTGATTCGGATACGGAAAAACCAACATTTACCATCGTCATACCGCCTCCGAATGTGACAGGTATGCTGACCATGGGACACGTTTTGAACAATACCGTCCAGGACCTGTTGATTCGCTGGAAAAAGATGCAGGGGTATGAGACCTTGTGGATGCCCGGTACGGACCATGCCGGTATTGCCACGCAAAACAAAGTGGAAGCTGCCTTACAGCAGCAAGACAAAACCCGATATGATCTGGGCCGTGAAAAATTCCTCGAGCGGGTGTGGGAATGGAAAGAAAAATATGGCGGCATCATTTTGCAGCAGCTTCGAAAACTCGGCGCTTCCTGTGACTGGGATCGCGAATGTTTTACCAGTGGATGAAGATCTTTCCAATGCTGTACGTGAAGTCTTTGTCAGTTTGTACGAAAAGGGATTGATATACCGGGGACGCCGACTCATCAACTGGTGCCCTTATTGCCATACTGCATTGGCTGATGAAGAGGTGGATAACAAGGAGGAAACCGGGGGATTCTGGGAACTCACTTATCCATTATCCGATGGTTCCGGTGAGATTGTCGTGGCAACCACCCGGCCGGAAACCATGCTGGGTGATACTGCGGTTGCCGTACATCCGGAAGATGAACGTTATACTGACTTTATCGGGAAAACCGTCAAGCTGCCATTGATAAATAGAGATATCCCCATCATTGCCGATGAACACGCCGATCCTGAACTGGGCAGCGGCGCGGTTAAGATCACTCCGGCACATGATTTTAATGATTTTCAGGTGGGCCAGCGGCACAACCTCAAACAAGTATCGGTAATTGCACCGGACGGCAGCATGAACGAGAATGCCGGAGCGTATGAAGGAATGGACCGGTTCAAAGCCCGAAAACAAATATTAAAAGATCTTGCAGAACTGGGATTGGTGAAAAGTGAACAGAAAAAAGTGATTTCCGTACCGCGCTGTTATCGATCTAATGATATTGTCGAACCCTATCTGTCCGACCAGTGGTTTGTAAAAATGAAACCTCTGGCTGAACCGGCTATCAAGGTTGTGCGCGAGGGTAACATTCGTTTTTATCCTAAACACTGGGAAGAAACCTATTTTCACTGGATGGAAAATATCCGCGACTGGTGTATCAGCCGTCAGATATGGTGGGGACACCGCATTCCGGTCTGGTACTGCGAAAAAGGCCATCATACGGTTTCCAGGGAAACCCCGGACAAATGCGCTGAATGCGGCAGTACAGAACTGCGTCAGGATGAAGATGTTCTCGATACCTGGTTTTCATCTTGGCTGTGGCCGTTCAGCACCCTGGGCTGGCCGGAAGATACTCGGGATCTATACACTTTTTTCCCAACAGATACACTGGCTACCGGTCCGGATATTATTTTTTTCTGGGTTGCCCGTATGATCATGGCTTCTCTGGAATTTATGGATGATATTCCGTTCACTGATGTTTATTTCAACGGAATGATACGCGATTTGCAGGGCAAAAAAATGTCAAAGTCACTCGGAAACTCTCCGGATCCCCTGTGGCTGATCGACGGTGCGGAACCGGAACAGATGCAGCATTTTATTCCGGAAAATCCGACTTTTAAAGACGGAGTCCCGGCCTATGGCGCTGATGCAGTGCGTATGACCATGCTGTATTCAACGCCTCTGGGTGGAGATGTGCACTTTGATCATACTTTAGTGGAACTGGGTCAGCGGTTCTGCAACAAACTTTGGAACGCCGTCCGTTTTGTGTTGATGAATCTGGATGCGTCGCAGGAATTGCTAACTCTGGAATCTATCTCTCAGGATGAATTTGATTTATCGGATCGCTGGATTCTGAGCCGGCTGAACAAGACCATCAAAGATGTGGATCGGTCTATGAAAGAGTTCAGGCTGAACGATGCCGCACATGACTTGTACAGCTTTGTCTGGAGCGAGTTTTGTGACTGGTATGTGGAATGGGTAAAATTGCGCTTTTATGATGATTCGGATGTGCGCAAACAGCAAATCGGCCGGTCTGTTGCGTTTTTTGTCATGGAGAGCAGTATTAAGCTATTGCATCCCATGATGCCGTTTATCACAGAAGAAATCTGGCAGGCATTTCCCGGCAATGAACATGCAGTCGATGAGAAACGCTCCATTATGCACGAGAGCTACCCGGTAGTCGATAATGATTGGATCAACCCGTCTGCTGAAGAAACCTTTTCATTGCTGCAGCAGACAATCGGTGCGGTCCGCAATATTCGCGGAGAAATGAATATACCACCGGGCAAACAGGCTGAACTTGTCATGAATATCACTGATCCTGCAAAACAGCGGATTATTGAGGATAATGAAATTGCTGTCAAACGTCTTTCACGTCTGGAGAGCCTATCCTTTGGATCAGAGCGGCCCGAGCTCTCGGCAACTGCAGTGGTGCAGGGTATGGAAATGTATATGCCCCTAACTGATTTGATTGATGTCAAGATGGAAAAAGAACGCCTTGGAAAAGAAATGACACGTCTTGAAAAACAGCTGGAAGGTTTGAATAAAAAATTGAATAATGAAAAATTTATTTCCCGGGCTCCCAAAGATGTGGTTGAAAAAGAACGCCAGAAAAAAGCCGATTGGGAAATGAATCTTGATAAACTGGAAAAGAATCTGCAGATGCTGTCCTGATAAAAGACGGGTTTATCAAATAAAACCAGGAACTTGAATTGCAAATTCGCGTTTTATTGATTTGAGTAAACTTTAATAAACGGGTGGTGTGCTATGAGATTCTTTCAGATTATTTTGATCAGCCTGATGGTTTGCGTTGTTTCGTTATCGGCTTCGGATATCGCCGTAACAATCTATAACGGAAACATGTCGTTGGTACGTGATGTTCGGGAAAACAAATTTGAAATGGGACGACAAGTGTTCGAGTTCACTGATGTGGCAGCCTCTATTGATCCCACATCAGTGCATTTCAAGTCTCTGACCGCCCCCGGTCAGGTGCATATTTTGGAACAAAATTTTGAATATGATCTCGTGGGTATGGACCGGTTGTTGGAAACCTATCTGGACCAGACGGTGCAATTGGTAACGCGTCAGGAAAATTTTCTTCAGGGCAAGCTTGCAAGTTCCAATAATGGTTATATTGTTCTCATGACTCAAAACGGCAAAGTCAGAGCAATTGCCAAAGACGTCATTGAGCATGTTGAATTTCCCGAACTGCCCGCTGGTCTGAAAACCCGTCCGACGCTGGTTTGGCTGCTGGATGCCGACAAAGCGGGAACTCATAAAACCGAGATCAGTTACCTTACCGGGGATATGAGCTGGGATGCGCAGTATGTGGGAGTGGTTAATGAGGATGATGATCGGCTCGAGCTTTCCGCCTGGGTTTCTATACATAATACCAGCGGCGCCACCTATAAAGATGCTGTAATAAAGCTGGTTGCAGGAGATCTGAATAAAGCATCTGAAGAGAAAAGAGTACAGCGGCTGGACAGAGCTATGGTTGCCGCAGAAGCCCCGCAGCAGTTTCAGCAGGAAGAATTGTTTGAATATCATCTCTACCGTCTGCAGCGTCCGGCTACGCTCAAAGACCGACAAGTCAAACAAATTTCTCTTTTTTCTCCCCAAACCGCACCGGCGGAAAAACGCTTTATCTATGACGGCCAAAAACAAAAAGTCAGAGTTGATCTTGAGTTTATGAACAGCGAAGAAAACGGGCTCGGCATGCCGCTGCCCAAAGGCAAGGTGCGGGTTTACAAAGAATCAAAAGACGGAGCACAGGAGTTTATCGGAGAAGATCGAATCGATCATACCCCCAAGGATGAGCGGGTGCGTCTGACCCTGGGAAATGCCTTTGATGTGGTTGGCGAACGCACAGTAAAATCACGGGAGCGGGTAACCAGTAACACTCGTCAGGAGACTGTTGAAATATCTTTACGCAACCACAAACAAAACGATATAACCGTTACGGTTGTCGAGCATTTTTGGGGTGATTGGGAGTTTGTTGGCAGCACACCCAAAATATCACGCAGGACCGCCACTCTCTGTGAGTTTGCTGTCGATGTAGCGGCAGATCAAGAAAAAACATTTACGTACACGGTTCTATATCGGCAATAATACGGATATTTTATGGCATTTCCCTACAGCTTACATCAGCCCATTGAATCATTGCGCAGCATTGGTCCCAAACGGGCTGTTGTTCTGCAGGAAAATGGAATACGGACGATCGAGGATTTGCTGTATTATTTCCCAAGACGCTATCTGGACCGGTCTACGGTAACACCGATTGCCAGATTGCGTGAGGGAGAGGAAGTGACTGTTGCCGGCCGTATCATCCAAAAGGATTTTGTCAAAGGCCGTAAAAACCGGTTCGTCCTTGTGCTCAAAGATGATACGTCGCTGTTAACCTGTGTGTGGTTTTCACGTTTATCCTACTGGCAAAAAATATTTACGATTGGTGAATGGCTTGCCGTGAGCGGCAAAGTCAAACGCTTTAACGGCTATCAGATGACCCATCCCGATTTTGACCGGCTGGGGGGTGATCGTGAGGGCAATATCAATACCGGTAAAATCATTCCGGTATACCCATCAACGGAATCTCTTACCAAGGTCAATCTGGACAGCCGGGGGCTGCGCCGGCTGATCAATGCTGTGATCACGGGCTCCTTTCTTGAAAATATAAAGGATCCTCTGCCCGCCGCCATGATCGAACGTCAGGATCTGATGCCGCTCGCTGCTGCCCTGGGGCAGATTCATTTTCCCGATAATTTCGATACTTTATCCCGTTCCCGAGACCGTCTTGTTTTTAGTGAACTTTTTTATCTTGAACTCATGCTGGCCGCCCGTAAAAAAAGCATGACGCGCAGTGAAATTGGAATCGCGTTTAAAGCGAAACAGGATAAAACCCGTGAACTGCTCGATATGCTGCCGTTTAAACTCACAGATGCTCAGGAACGCGTTGTCGCGGAAATTACGGCAGATATGGAAAATGAGTATTCCATGAACCGCCTTTTGCAGGGTGATGTGGGTTCCGGAAAAACCATTGTCGCCCTGCTATCCATGCTAATTGCAGTAGAAAACGGCTATCAGGCCGCGCTGATGGCGCCCACGGAAATACTGGCCGAACAACACTTTTTAACGATACATTCGCTGCTGGAACGTATCGATGTCCATGTGGTGCTTATTGTCGGCGGGCAGCCTGCAGCAACGCGAAGACAGATTTTGGAAAATATAGAAAGCGGTTTTGCACAAATTGTGGTCGGTACGCATGCTGTGATTCAGGATCAGGTTGAATTTCGCAATCTGGGATTCGTCGTAATCGATGAACAGCACAGATTCGGTGTTATGCAGCGGGCCCGGCTGCGGCAAAAAGGCTTTTCGCCTGATGTTCTGGTTATGACCGCAACGCCCATTCCTCGCACCCTGTCCATGACGGTTTACGGCGACCTCGATGTTTCTGTCCTCGACAAGCTGCCCGGCGGCAGAAAACCCGTTCGTACCACCTGGCGGCTGGAAAACAAGCGTCCGCAAATATACAGGTTTGTGCGCGATCAGCTCGCAGCCGGCGCTCAGGTCTATGTTGTTTTTCCTTTGGTCGAAGAATCAGAAAAACTGGATCTCAAAGCGGCGGTTGATAGTTATGAAATCATGAAAACCAGGTTTTTTCAGAATTTTAGAATCGGACTTTTGCATGGTCGCATGAGCAGTGATGAAAAAGAGCATACCATGAATCGTTTCAAAGCCGAAGATATAGACCTATTGGTCAGTACTACGGTCATTGAGGTTGGTGTTGATGTGCCGAATGCGACCATTATGGTGATTGAACATGCGGAACGCTTTGGCTTGACCCAGTTGCACCAGCTGCGGGGACGCGTTGGACGCGGGGTAAAGCAGTCGTTTTGTATTCTGATCGCTTATGATCCTCTGAGCGATGAGGCGCTGACACGGTTAAATGCAATGGCCGAAACAACGGATGGTTTTGTGATTGCCGAACGCGATCTGAAACTGCGCGGACCGGGCGATTATTTTGGTGTGCGCCAGCATGGATTGCCGAATTTGTTGATCGCCGATATACTGAACGATCAGGATATTCTGGTTCGTGCCAGAAAAGAGGCGTTTGAATTTATGCAAAACGAACCAAAAGCAGATGAGTGGATTGAGAATCCCGGCGGCGATTACCTGATGCGTCGGTTTAAGGAACGCTCTGACTTTGCTTTGGTCAGCTGAAATCTGTCAGAGTTTTATGATGAAATGAATACTACCATTATTTGATAGACATTTATGACATTTAACTTGTTTTTCTTGCCAGACTCTTTTATTTTAATATTTGCGGTTATTTAAAAGTCGAGGCGATGGAAAACTCAAACAGGAACTTGAATGCCGAAACAGGAACAGCATAATCAAAAAGTGTGGGAGGACTTTTGGGATCCGGAGACGATTGATGAGGTTTATTCCAATTCTGCACGAATCATTGGACAGGTTCAGTCTCTTACAGAACTTGACGGAAAACGGGTTATTGAAATCGGCGCCGGCTCCGGTCGAGACGGGTTCAAGCTCGTTGATCTGGGTGCAACCGTTATTCTGCTCGACTATGCGGACAACTCCCTCAAGGTGATGAAACATTTGGCGCACAAAATGGAAAAGCCGGTCTTTCTGGTAAAAGGAGATGCGTTTCATCTTCCGTTTAAAGATGACTGTATGGATGTGGTCTATCATCAGGGCTTGCTGGAACATTTTAGCAATCCGGAAGAGATTATAAAGGAAAATTACAGAATTACCGCCCGTGGCGGCTATACGCTCGCGGACGTACCACAAACATTTCATTTGTATACACTGATCAAGCATCTTTTAATATGGATGAATAAATGGTTCGCCGGATGGGAAACCGAGTTTACGATTGGTCAACTCGCAGCTATGTTCCGTCAACAGGGTTTTCATATTTATCACCGTTACGGCAGCTGGATGCGTCCGGGGCTGTTTTATCGCGCTCTCCGCAAAGCATTGTTAAAGCTAAGAATCAATATAGCCCCTTATCCGAAAATCCCGTTGATCTCGGCCGCCGCTGAAGCATTTGCCAAATGGTTCAAGACCTTTTCACTGTCCTTTTATACGTTCATGGATATCGGTGTGATCGGTATAAAAGATGAAAGGGAACAGTGAATACAAAGCAGTATAACATATTGATCATCAATTGGCAGGATATCACACATCCGCTGGGTGGAGGCGCCGAAGTTCATGCTCACGAAATTTTTCGGCGTGTAGCGGCCAAAGGACACCATGTCACTTTTCTGTGTTGTCGATATGGAGGCGCTGCCACATCGGAATGGATTGACGGCATGCGCGTGATTCGCTGCGGTTCCCGCAATACGTTTAATTTTTTGGTGCCGTTTGTTTATCAAAAACTGAACCGCACGTATAATTTTGATATTGTCTTTGATGATATCAACAAGATACCGTTTTTTACACCGCTCTTTGTCAAAAAACCGCTGATTGCTATTGTGCATCATTTTTTCGGAAAAAGCATTTTCATGCAGGCGTCTTATCTGCAGGCGCAATATGTTTGTCAGAGTGAACGCCTGGTCCCGTTTTTTTATCGAAACACGCCGTTTGCAGTGGTGTCAGACAGTACACGCAAAGAACTGCGGGACAAGGGTATTTCGACTGATATCTATGCTCTGCCGAATGCCGTGGATGTACAAAAATATTCCTGGCTGCACCAAAAAGAGGACAAACCTCTGATCGGGTATCTGGGGCGGTTGAAAAAGTATAAAAAAATCGATCATTTGATAAAGGCTTTGCCGGAAATATTTTCACATAGACCGGATGCCTGGTGTGTGATCATCGGAGACGGAGATTACAAGGCGTCGCTGATAAAGTTAGTGGACAGGCTTGAACTTCGGGATCGTGTACATTTTACCGGTCATGTCACACATAAAGAAAAAGTGCAGTGGCTTAACCGACTATGGGTGGCGGTAAATCCTTCTCCCAAAGAAGGATGGGGACTCACGGTCATCGAGGCCAACGCCTGCGGCGTCCCGGTTATTGCATCTGATTCACCGGGATTGCGGGATTCGGTGGTGCATGAAAAAACCGGCTATCTTTATCCGTACGGCGATTTGAGCAAAATGAAGGATTATCTAAATATGCTATTGGATGATGCAGAATTGAGAAATAAATTAGCGGTGCAGTCGAGACGCTGGGCGGAATCTTTTCAATGGGATGCCTCGGCAGATCATGCACTCGACATTATTGAGAAAATTACAAAAAAACAGCACTGAGGAGAAAAAATGCAGAATGAAAAAAACATTATCAGGCTTTTTGGCGGCTTGACCTTTGTCAGCTCGTTGATTGTTTACCTGATCACAATCGCCCCGACAACTTCATTCTGGGATTGCGGTGAGTTTATCACATGCTCCTATATTCTTGGAGTTCCGCATCCCCCGGGTGCGCCGTTTTACCTGTTGATCGGACGGATTTTTACTCTTTTACCTATCGCCGGCAATATTGCATTACGCGTCAATATTGTTTCAGCACTGTCTTCAGCTTTGACGGTTATGCTTGCATTCCTGATTATTGTGCGACTGATCAAACAATGGCGCGGTGCATCAAAATCTTTTTACGATACCCTGATTCTGCTCGCCAGCGGTCTGGTTGGATCACTCGCCTTTGCCTTTAGCGATACATTCTGGTTCAGTGCCGTGGAAGCAGAGGTATATGCCATTTCGATGATGTTTACGGCTATGATTGTCTGGTGCATTTTGGTGTGGCTGGAAAAAGCCGATGAGCCCGGAAATGAACGTTATCTGCTGCTGATCGCCTATTTTGTCGGACTGGCTATCGGTGTTCACTTGCTGATGATTCTGGCACTGCCGGCTATTTTTATGATTATTTATTTCAAAATTCTGGACCAACGCGGCGAGATCATTACCTGGAAAAATCTATTGTACTTTGTTTTGATCACCGGCGGGGTCTTTGCTGTGATTTACCCGGGTGTCGTTCAGTTTGTTCCGAGAATCGCTGGATCTGTCGGCATGTGGTTTCTCCTGATTGTAATTCTTGCCGTGTTGGGAGGGGTCTTGTATGGTATTTCACAGAAAAAACGCATTTTTACATTGGCGTTTATGGCTTTGTTGCTCGTCTTAACCGGTTATTCAACATATACTATGATTTACATCCGTTCCAATGCAGATCCGGCCGTGGATGAGAATAATCCGGAGACGATGGAAAAAATGGTCAAATATCTGAATCGAGAGCAGTACGGCAGTTGGGGCACATTCCCGAGACGTTTTCCGGACCTGCCGCCTGAATGGCAGTTCGAACGGCAATATCCGAACCAGGATTATAAAACGTTTCGCTGGGACGAACAGATGGATTTCTTTTGGAATTATCAGATTAAAAAAATGTATTTCCGTTATTTTGGCTGGCAGTTTATCGGAAAAGGAACAACGATCGGCCAGGATGGGTTTATTGCCGAAAATTTATCGTTCAATGGTTTGTTTGCCCTTCCGTTTCTCCTGGGCGTTCTCGGAATGGTTCACCATTTCTCCAGGCATTGGAGACACGCGCTGTTTATTCTGGCGTTGTTTTTCCTGACCGGTCTCGCGATTATTATTTATCTGAACCAGCCTGATCCACAGCCCAGAGAACGGGATTATGTCTATGTCGGGTCATTCTTTGCATTCAGTATATGGATCGGAATGGGGGTGACAGCGGTTCTTGAATGGTTACAGGAACGGGTTGAAAAAATAAAACTGAGAATGGTTTATGCAGGTGTGGCTATTTTGCTCGCCTTGGTTATGGCGCCAGGTATACTGTTTGCGCACAATTTTCAGGACCATGACCGTAGCGGTAATTTTGTCGCTTATGATTATTCTTATAATATCCTTGAAACCTGTGAAAAAGATGGTATTGTGTTCACAAATGGCGATAATGATACCTTTCCACTTTGGTATTTGCAATATGTAGAGAATATTCGACCGGATGTGCGGGTGGTTAATCTGAGTCTGTTGAACACAGACTGGTATATCAAACAACTTAAACATGAGGAGCCCAAAGTTCCCATTTCGATTCCAGACCATCGCATTGATGATATCAATATCCAGAGATGGGAAAAAAGCACCATCGCCATCCCGGTCACGGAACAGGGCAAAGAGGATGCTCTAAATGATATGCAGGATTCAACTCTTTTTCTGCAAAGTTCCGAGTATCAGGATTCAAAAATGCGTGTTACAGTCGAACCCACAATCATGGGCCAGGCGCTGCGAGTGCAGGATTATATGATTCTGAACATTATTCTGGCCAACAGGTGGGAGAAACCGATCTATTTCGCGGTAACCGTGTCGGATCAGAACAAAATCAATCTTGATAACTATCTGCGAATGGACGGACTTTGTTTTAAACTGGTACCCTACCAGGTTGAACATGTGTATGGTGAAAAGCTGGAAAAGAACCTGGATAAATTCAAATATCGTAATCTTGATAATCCGGATGTATATTTTAACAAGAGTATCATCGGCTTGCTGCAGAATTATCGTGCCGCCTATCTGCGTCTGGTGTGGGAATACAGGCGCCAGGGAGATGATAAAGCTGTGGTCCGGGCACTTGATAAAATGCAGGAACGTATTCCCTTTAAAGTGATCCCGCCGCCGGATCCCAGATTGATGGTACAGGTCGCCAATATGTATCAGTATGCTGATGCAAATGAAAAAAGCCTGGACCTTGTTGAATATGCTTACGAAATGAATCCTTCGGATAGCTATATCGCCGGAACCTACATAAACATGCTTGAACAGCAGGGCAAGTATGAACAAGCTCTTGAGGCTATGAACAAGTGGCAGGGAACAAATCCGGATGATCAGAATGCACAGCGCAAGATGCAGCAGCTTGAAGAAAAAATTAAAAATGATACCAGTTTGATTGACTCTCTGGAATAACAGAAAATCCTCCCCTCTGATTCAGAGGGGAGGGCATGTCTGAAAGGAATTGGAATATCTTGGAATCCAAAGCACGACCGAAACGAAATTTGCTCATAACCATTCTAAAGTTTACGATCAGTGCCGCACTTGTTGCTATTATCCTTAACCGCATTGGCCTGGATTCAATCTTGTTCAGGTTAAGACATGCAAATTGGTGGTATGTCCTGATTGGTATTGTGTGTTTTGCAGTGAGCAATATAATGGGTTCATTTCAGTGGTTTCTCCTGCTGCGTTCACAGGATATTGCGGTTCGGTTTAGACAGGTCCTGTCATACTATCATGTCGGCCTTTTTTTTAATAATTTTTTACTCGGTTATGTCGGCGGTGATGCCTTTCGCATCTATGATATTACAAAAACATCCGGCAATTCAACAGCCGCTCTTTCTACTGTAATATTTGACAGATTTATCGGCTTTTTGTCTCTTACTTCGATGGCTTTGATTGTTGCGCTCATCGGTATTCAGCTTTTAACGGTTGTGAATACTGTTTATTTTATTGCCATTATTATGGCAGCCTGGCTGTTAGGCCTGTATCTTTTATTCAATGAAAAGGCTGCCCGTTTTTTAATAAAACATGTGAAACACTTTATACCGTCTGTCGTGTTTAATAAAACACGCGATGTTTACAAAGCGATTAATTATTTTCGTCATAAAAAAGGTCTGATGACCAAGGTTTTGGTGGTTTCCCTCTGTGTGCAGGCGCTGCGTGTAATTGTCCATTTTTGGGCTGCCCGCGCTGTGGGGGTAGAAACCAATGTTATGTTCTTTTTTATGTTTGTTCCCATTATCGCGATGGCTGCCAGTCTCCCCATTTCTATGGGGGGGATCGGGGTTCGGGAACAGAGCGGTGTATCTATGTTTGCCAGTATTGGTGTCGCCGCTTCACAGGTGGTATCATTCGAATTTCTTGCTTATCTTGTTGCAATTATTGCCACAGTACCCGGCGGCATCCTGTTTGCATTTCGAAAGGAAACGTGCAAAGGGTTTTCCGCAAAATCCTGAAAGAAATGCAGGGTTTTATCCGTTTTATAGGATAGAACATTAAATGACAATGGAGGTAAATATGAGGCTAAAACGAACAGCTGTTTTGCTGCTCACCGTGTTGATGATTATCGGCTTGTATTCTTCGTGCGGAGAAAAACGCCCATCGCTCGGCAATATAAACAAGGTTATTGTGGTGGCGGATTCCACTCTGTGGCTAAAGGTGCAGGATGAGGTTCGTGATGTTCTGGCGCGTAAAATATTTACTCCGCAACCTGAAGCTGTTTTTTCCTTTTTGCAGAGAAATCCTGATCAACTGGGACGCCTCTCCCGGGTTCCGAACATCTTACTGCTTGGCACTCTTGACGCAGAAGGAGAGGTGAAAGAATATGTTGATAATCTGCTGTCAGAAAGTTCGCGCGAGCAGGTAATTCAGAATAACGCCTTTTTATTTAACAAACGGGATGCCTGGTCCACCAATCAAATGCTTGTTGTGGCTGTTTCCAATAATGTTGAGGATTTGCAACAGGATTTACAGGCCAACAGTGATCAATTATTTGATATATTCAATGATTTTGTCAATGAACGGGTTAAAACCAACTTGTTCCGTCACATGGAGAAAAAAGAACTTTCAGAACGCTTTATGAAAGAACATGGCTGGAGTCTACGGGTTCAGCCGGACTTTTTTATAGTCGTGGATTCTCTCAAAGAACGGCTGACCCTGCTTGAACGACTGGACCCGCAGCGCTGGATTTCTGTTTACTACGAACCCAGTGAAGATCCCTATGAATTGAGCAAATCCTGGATGTTGCAGCGCCGGGCTGATATTTCTGATCCCTATTACGATGGTGATTATGTGACGGATAAAATAGACCTCACGGTGCGCGAAGTCGATTTTTGTGGTTTTCCGGCTATTCAATTGACCGGTGTTTGGCAAAATGACAAAAAAACGAGACCGGCAGGCGGCCCTTTTAAAAGTTATGGGTTTTATGATCCTGATGCTCAGCGCCTTTATCTTGTGGATATGGCGGTCTTTGCGCCGGGCGACAAAAAATTGCCCTACCTGCGCCAGTTGGATGTGATGGCCAGGACATTCAAAACGCAAACTAAATAAACAGTAAAGGGTGTCCGGAAGACCGGATACTGCTTTGTGAACGTTTAAATACAATGGAGGCGTGGATGCCAAAAGTTGCCATTATTATGGGTAGTACTTCGGATGAAAAAATTATGCAGCATGCTCACGAATATCTTGCCTATTTTGATATCGAGTTTGATACCTTTGTGATGTCCGCTCATAGAACGCCGGATGATACGGCGGAATTTGCAAAAAACGCCGCGAAAAACGGTTACGCTCTGATTATTGCCGGCGCCGGAATGGCTGCACATTTGCCGGGGGTCATTGCAAGTCATACCACTGTGCCGGTTATAGGCGTTCCGCTCGGTGGATCCGCCCTGAATGGACTGGATGCGCTTTACAGCATTGTACAGATGCCCCGCGGTATTCCGGTTGCGACCATGGCTATTGGAAAATCAGGAGCTGTGAATGCAGCCATTTATGCTGCTCAGATATTCGCCGCTGCAAATCCGTCAATTCAGGAAAAGCTTGATCAGTTCCGCGCTAACCAGTGTAAACTATAGACAATGATTATGGAAAAAATTGCAATAGCCGGAAGCCTGGGACTATTGGGACAACGGCTCTTACATTCCACACCTGATAACAAAGAGCTGCTTTGTATCGATCTTCCGGAATCTCCACAGCCTCTGACACAGCCCAACTATGTGTCCTGTGATCTTACAGACCGTGGAAAAACCTTTGATGTTCTTGATGCTTTTTCTCCGGACTGGATTATAAACTGCGCTGCTTATACACATGTGGACAGGGCAGAGGTAGAGCGTGAACTCTGTTGGACTGTCAATGTTGAGGCGGCAGAAAATCTGGCTTATGCTGCCAGAAAAACCCGCAGCCGTATCCTGCAAATTTCGAGCGATTATATTTTTGACGGGAAAAACGGACCCTATACAGAGGATGCGACGCCGAATCCTCTTGGTTATTACGGCAAATCCAAGCTGGCAGCTGAGAATGTTCTTCGCGGTGCGCCTGTAGAGTCGACCATAATTCGAACGATGGTGCTGTATGGTACGTCTAAAAACCAGCGACCCGATTTTGTTCAATGGTTGATCGGTGAACTCAAAGCCGGCCGCAGGGTAAAGATTGTAAATGATCAGATTGGGAATGCCACACTGAACGACAATCTCGCCGAAAATATTTGGCGTGTTATTGAACAACGATATACAGGTATTCTGAATATAGCCGGGAAAGAAATCAACAGCCGCCTTGAATTTGCCCGGCAGATTTGCGAGGTATTTGATCTGGATTTACGGCTTATGACTGCGATATCAACCCCGGAACTCGGACAAAAAGCACCGCGGCCGCTAAACTCCGGTCTTGTTGTGGACAAGGCAATAACTGAACTCGGACTTTTACTTTTGGATAACCGTGAGAGCCTGAGAATACTCAAGGATCATTTAAATCTTTAAATGGAGAAATCGGTGAAATCCCTGGTAATTATTCCCACATATAACGAGTCTGAGAATATTTTAAAGATTATTGAAGCGATTCTCAGACAGAAAATAGACGGACTGGATGTTTTGGTCATTGACGACAATTCCCCGGACGGAACCGGAGGGATTGTAGAGGAAATAGCGGGTCCACAATCCCGGGTTAAACTCATCAAACGTCCGACAAAATCCGGCCTGGGGACTGCCTATGTCCGCGGTTTTAAATATGCGTTGGAACACGGCTATGATCGCGTTATTGAGATGGACGCGGATTTTTCGCACGATCCAGCCGAACTCTCCAATCTGCTCAAGGCCAGTCAGACCTATGATATTGTGTTGGGATCCCGCTATATCCACGGTGTGAATGTTGTCAACTGGCCGCTTTCGCGATTGATACTCAGTATGGGAGCCAGTCTGTATACAAAACTGGTTACAGGATTACCTGTCAAGGATTGCACAAGCGGATTCAAATGCTTCAGACGGGAAGTATTGCAGAATCTAAATCTGGATCAGGTACAGTCTGACGGATATTCTTTTCAGATCGAGCTCAATTTCAAAGCCTGGAAAAAAGGATTTACTCTGGGTGAAGTTCCTATTATTTTTATAGACCGCCGGGCCGGGACTTCTAAAATGTCGCGAAAAATCGTCTGGGAAGCGGTTTGGATGGTATGGAAGCTGAAATTTATGAGCCTGTTCGGTAAAATTTAGAGGATTTTATGACACCGGTTCAGGAACTGCCTGTGATTTTTAAAAGTCAAGGCCATCAGATCATGGGCGTGCATCATACATCAGGACAGCAGCGGTCTTTGCTTTTGTGTCACGGGCTTACCGGTGACAAAGTCGAAGACCATCGTTTGTTTGTTCATACTGCACGGGCGTTTTCCGAAGAAAACTATGATGTGCTTCGTTATGATTTTTACGGTTCCGGTGACAGCGAGGGAGATTTTCGACAAACCCGATTGTCACACAACATCGATAACATTCGTGATGCTGTTTCTTTTCTTCGAAATATAAAGTACAAACAGATTGCTGTTTTAGGGATGAGTTTGGGCGCCGCCGCCGCCATACTATGCGCAAATGAATTGCCGATAGATGCGCTTATACTGTGGTCTCCTGTAACAGATACGCGGAAATTGCTGACAGAGCGAATGCATGTTGATCCTGAAACAACGATTGAAAACAGAATCATAAGCTTTGATCACTGGGAGCTGGAAGCTGATTTTGTCCCGGATGTTCTGAAATATGATATTAAATCGGCGTTCTCTGAACTGAACCTTTCCACATTTGTAGCTCAGGGTATGCAGGATGCACCAATGTTTGTGCAGGGGTTTCATGCACTGCGTCAGATCGCCAAACCTCCATGCGATTTTATGGAACTGCCCCAGGCGATACATACATTTTCTATACCGCGTCACCGACATCAGGTTATCCGACAGTCTCTGATCTGGCTTGACCGACAATTAACAAAAGGATAAAATCATTATGTACAATGAACGGGATGTTTATTCACCACATAAAAAAGAGAGTCCGTTTAAACGCATCGGAAGAAGCCGTTCCTTTAAAAAACCGCATTTAACACGTGCTTATCATAACAGTGAATTTCTGAACAGCAATGACGCCCGGGTGATTCGGATGCTTGCGGAATACCTTGAGACAGAAAGCAGGCTCAGTCATTTTGATATCAAAGACACGGTGGTTTTTTATGGGTCAGCCCGGCTTGTTTCTTCTCAAGAAGCTGCAGATAACCTGAAAACTCTGCGTGAAAAAGGCGCTGAACCGGAGGAGACTTCAAAGAGCCGAGAGGGAGTTGAAAATATCCCGATACTATGATGAAGCCAGAGCGCTGGCAAAGCGTTTAACCGAGTGGTCTATGCAACTGGCTGAGAAAAAAAGGTTTATTGTCTGTTCCGGGGGCGGTCCGGGAATCATGGAAGCTGCGAACCGCGGCGCTGCCGATGCAGGCGGCCCAACCATTGGTATGAATATCAGTCTGCCGTTTGAACAGTTTCCCAATGCCTATATTTCAGAAAATTTATCCTTTGAGTATCACTATTTCTTCATGCGTAAATTCTGGTTTGTTTATCTTGCCAAAGCCCTGATTGTGTTTCCGGGTGGATTCGGTACGATGGATGAACTGTTTGAACTGTTGACCCTGCTGCAAACCAAAAAGGTGAAAAAGTCGATCAAAGTAATTATCTACGGCAAAGAGTTTTGGGAGAAAATTATTAATTTTCAGGGACTCGTCGATTGGGGGGTCGTATCACGCGATGATTTAAACTTGTTTGATGTCGTGGATCATGTGGATGAGGCGTTTGAAATTTTGAAAAACCATTTCGAAAAAGAGTTTCTTGGAAAAACCCAATACTGGGAATTGTAAGCTGCAGCGCTGTGGAGTTTATAGTGTGGATTAAATTATTATATATCGGAGCCGGTGGATTTTTAGGCGCTGCCTTGCGCTATTTCTCCAGTGGATGGATTCAGAAATGCTTTCCCCAGTCTTTTTTCCCATGGGGCACATTGTTTGTCAATATTCTCGGTTGCCTGCTGATTGGATTTTTCATGGGTTTGGTCAACTCGAAACAAATGTTTTCTCCGGAAATCCGGTTGTTGATATTGGTCGGTGGATTGGGAAGCTTTACCACGTTTTCGACGTTTGCCTACGAATCTTTAATGTTGCTTCGGGATGGACAATTGTTGATGATGGCGTTGAACATCGGAGTGCAGGCAGGACTGGGGCTGTTTGCGGTTTACACAGGACTGTATTTGTCTAGATTGATATAAGGAGAACATATGCCGCTGCCTGAAAAAGGCCAACTGCTGCGCATCTATATTGCGGAATCTGATCACTATGAGGGAAAACCCTTGTTTGAATGGATTGTAAATAAAGCCAGAGAAATGCATATTGCAGGAGCCACTGTACTTCGGGGACAGTTGGGATATGGGCGCACAAGCGTAGTTCACAATGCAAAAATCTTGAGATTGTCCGAAGATTTGCCCCTGGTTATTGAAATGATTGATGTGCCGGATAAAATTGATGCATTTTTGCCCATTATTCAGGATGCTCTGAAAGGTGGACTCGTCACCGTTGAGAATGTTTCTATTCTATTGTATCAAAATTGATTCAATGCGGATGAAAACAGCGGTCTGGTTTGTTATAAAGACAAAATATTCATTCAATTAAAAGGAGAAACTATGTCATACTATCATGAACCCCCTGAAGAACTTGGAGAACAAGCACGAAATATTACCCGTGCTCTTAATAGCCTTAAAGAAGAAGTGGAAGCAGTTGATTGGTATAATCAACGCGCTGTAACCACCAATGATGATCATTTGAAAAATATAGTTGAACACAATCGCGATGAAGAAATCGAACATGCCTGTATGACCCTGGAATGGCTGCGCCAGAATGTCCCGGCCTGGGATGAACATTTGCGTACATACCTGTTTACAGGACGGGATGTTACAAAAGTTGAAGAGGAAGAAGAAAACGGTAACGATGCCTCTAAAGCATCCGGAGGCAGTGATTTGGGTATTGGAAAATTATCATAAAAATTCGAGGAGATTTTTATATGGATATTCTAAAACGGTCATTAGCCCCTCTCACGGATGAGGCATGGCAAGAAATAGATGAAACCGCACGCGCGGTTCTGGTAAATAACCTGTCTGCCCGTAAAGTTGTAGATGTGGATGGACCCAAAGGATGGGATTTCGGCGCCATTCCGCTGGGACGTCTTGATATTCCGAAAGGTCAATCCAATAAACAAGTCCAGTTTGGTACGTTCAGCATGCTTCCTTTGACTGAAGTTCGTGTGCCGTTCAAACTGAATATTTGGGAAATAGATAATCTGATCCGCGGCGCCCGGGATGTCGATCTTGATTCTCTGGAAAAAGCTGCTGAAAACACCGCAAAATTTGAAGAACAAGCTATTTATTACGGTTTCAAACAAGGTCGGATTCAGGGGTTGAAAGAAGCTTCGGAAAACGAGCCGCTTTCACTCCCCAAAGATGCAAAAGAAGCCCTGGCGGTTGTGACTCGGGGTATTCGGGTATTGGAAGATGCCTCAATCGGCGGCCCTTATACATTGGTTGTCAACCCGAAGAAATGGCAGCAAATCTCAAGCTATACCGGTGGTTATCCGGTACGTCGTCAGCTTGAAGAGATATTGGGAGGACAGATTGTACTCAGTCCACAGGTCGACGATGTATTTCTGGTATCCCAGCGGGGCGAAGATTTTCAGTTGACGCTGGGCGCTGATTTGTCAATTTGGATATCATTCACACGACAGCAAAGAAGTCGAGTTGTTTTACACTGAATCTTTTACATTTCAGGTATTTGAACCCAAGAGCTGTGGTTGTGTTTGAATAAATTTTAGCCGTACGGGTCCTGTTCACAGCAACAGGACCCGTCTTTTTAGGGGACTCTTGAAATCTTTTTTGTTATTTTCTCTTTGTATGATAGCTGTGCAATGAATTGAATCTGCTTGATTTTATATGATTAATTGTTTATACTCAGTAACGTCCGGTTAGGTAATTGCAACGCTCAGATTATACAAAAAAATATGACATAACACAGAAAAACACTTGACATTACGTCAAAAATTTTGAAGTCGACTTTCATAACATTAATAAATATAAGGTGTTATGGAAATGCGACGTAAATTCAAAAAGTTTAAGCCTCGACAAAAATCTAAAACATTCAAAAGACTAATGGAACCGATCAAGGCTATCTTGTCCAAGGTACCACCATTAGTTTCACGAGGAGATCGACCTCTGCAAATGACATTTGAAGATCAACTTAATGCCCTCGTGTTTTATCATCTTGAAGAGCATGAATCAGGGACTCATCTTGTCCAGGTTCTTCAAGAAGATACATTTGCTCGGGAGCATATTGCCCGAAAGATGGAATCAAAAAAAGTAGCTTTTTTGAGGCTATCAACAATCGCGGCCTCGAACAACTAGCTGTTGTTTTTAATGAACTTCAAGCCAAAGCTGCGACCACTATCCCAAAGCAATTTGAACATTTGGGGGAGCTTGTTGCCATCGACGGTTCTTTGATTGATGCTGTTCTTTCAATGACTTGGGCTGATTATAGAAACGGCTCTAAAAAGGCAAAAGTTCATCTCGGTTTTGATATTAATCGGTCCATTCCAAAAAAACTATATCTCACAGGCGGTTTAGCCGGTGAACGACCATTTGTCGATCAAATACTCTCTTCTGACCAGTCCGGCGTTCTTGATCGGGGCTATCAATGCCATAAACGCTTTGACCAATGGCAGGAGGACGGTCGTCAATTTTTCTGCCGCATCAAAGCATCGACGAAAAAAATATGTCTTTATGCACATGACATAAAACCAGAAAGCATTGTTTTTTATGATGCTATAGTTTTATTGGGGACGCCGGGCACCAATCAAACAAAAAAGTCGATACGACTTGTCGGTTATAAAATCGGCAATGTAAAATACTGGATCGCGACAAATCGTTATGACCTCTCTGCAGAAGATGTTGCTCAGGCATACAAACTTCGTTGGGAAATTGAAAATTTCTTCGCTTGGTGGAAACGCCATCTCAAAGTCTATCATCTCATAGCTCGAAGTCAGTACGGACTTATGGTTCAAATTCTCGGCGGCCTCATTACATATTTGCTGCTGGCAATCTATTGTCATGAAAATTATAACGAAAAAGTTAACATCGAAAGAGTGCGAGAACTCCGTATTCAAATTCAAAATGAAGTGCGAGATTCCGACAAGAAAAATCGTAGAAAATCTCATAGAAAAAATCGACGAAATTACTTACGTGCAAAAACCTAACCGGACGTTACTGGTTTATACTAAAAGGTAATGATTCATACCTAAAGACTACTCAATGTCCAATTATATTGAATATAAAAACTTTTTAGATACCTTTCCGTGTGCAGTTGTGTGGCTGTATATTGATCCTGACACGGAAACAAAGAATGAATGCATCGTGGATATCTGCAACCCGGCATTTGAAAAGACGGTTGATCAGAAAGACTGTGCCGGCAAGCCGCTTTCCAAATTGTTGCCGGATATTGCGGAAAATATATATGCTTTTATTGAGCGTTTGGGGGAAGGAGAACAGGATAATTTTATTTACTTGAATAAAGAAACCCAGAAGGAATATCATTGCAATATTTATTCACCCTCCCCGGGGTCTATTGGTTTGGTCATGCTCGAAAGACCCCGGTTTGAAGAACCGTTTGCAAAAGCGCTCAAAGCCGGCAAAATCGGCACATGGACCTGGGATATCGAAACCGGACATATTACTTGGTCAGAGACCGTGAGTGAGATGTTTGGATTTCAGGAACGCCAGTCGGATGTTAATTTCCGAACCTTTCTTAAAAACGTGCATGAAAAAGATCGATTTGTTCTTTTGGATGCACTGAAATCCAGTGTAAAAAATAAAACGCGCTATCAGGTGGAACATCGAATAGTCAAACCTGACGGAGCTGTTCGATGGATGCATGAAGCCGGTGACTGGGTCAGGGATGAGCATCATAATGTAAAAAAGATGTACGGAATTGTATATGATATCACTGAACCGAAAAATTATCGGGACGCACAGCAGCTACTGGTGGAATTGGTCAATCGGTCGGGGGATGCGGTTATTATCCAGAGTCCGGACGGGATCATCAAAAGCTGGAATGACGGTGCCCAGCAGATTTACGGTTATTCCGAACCTGAAATGCTGGGAGAGTCCATCAAAAAGATTATACCTGAATCACAGCATCAATCAATCGATGAACTTTATTTATCTATTTGTGGTGGCAAGAAAATAGACGGATACGAGACCATTCGGTGTCGCAAAGACGGCACGCACATTTATGTTTCCATCACTTTTTCGCCTATCTTTGATGATCGCGGACGTATATCGGTTATAACATCCATTGCCCGGGATATTACAGGCTGGATTGAAAAAGAACAGGAACTCGTACAAGCCAAAGAAACTCTGGAACAACGCGTGATGGAAAGGACCATGGAAATCCAGGAACGCAATCTGGATTTACAAAAAGAAGTGTTCCGGCGCAAGCGCTATCAGCAGCAGCTGCGCAAACTGGGAATGCATTTGATGCATGTTGAAGAAAAGGAACGACGTCGTATCGCGACCGGTCTGCATGATCGAATTGTACAAATTTTGGCTCTTGCCAAAATTAAAACCGGCATTTTGCGTAAAAAATTTGCAAATGATGAATCCTACGCCGACATTGATCAAATATATGAAATCCTCGATGAAAGCATTGATCAAACACGTACACTTACCTTTGAACTCAGCCCTCCGGTGTTGTATGAAATGGGACTTGCAGCCGCCATTGAATGGCTTGCCGGAGAGTTTTCGGATCGATATGATTTGGACATCATTGTCGATGCCCGAAATGAAATTCCATCCCTGCACGAAGATGTTCGAAATGTATTGTTTCAGTCTGTACGCGAGTTGTGCAATAATATTGTCAAACATGCTCAGGCTGAAAACGTAAAAATCTCATTGGAACAAAAAAAGGGTAAAATCATTATAATCATCCGTGATAACGGGGTGGGTTTTAACCCGGATCAATTGGAACAGCATGAATCCGGAGGTTTCGGCTTGTTTAATATCAAAGATCGAATGGCATATCTGGATGGCTCTGTGGATATAAACTCTGAACCTGACAAAGGCACAGTTGTCACATTATCAGTTCCCACGAGTGTACAATAAAAAGAGTTAGCACTATCATGTGAGGGAAAAATGCCGATATCAATACTGATCGCTGATGATCACGAGATCCTGAGAAGTGGATTACGGTCTCTTTTAAGCGAAAATAAACAGTTTGACATCATTGCTGAAGCATCTGACGGCAGAGAAGCCTTGACAAAGGCAGAAGAATTGAAACCGGATGTCATTGTTATGGATATCAGTATGCCGGGCATGAACGGGATGGAGGCTACACGCCAAATTCTGGAAAAAGAAGGGGAAATAAAAATTATTGCTTTGTCTGTACATTCGGACAAACAGTTTATTGCAGGGATGTTACAAGCAGGAGCAAGCGGTTATTTGCTGAAAGATTGTGCTGTAGACGAGTTGGAAGAGGCCATCACAACTGTAATCCATGGGGATACCTACCTGAGTTCCCGTATTACAGGAACAGTGGTCCAGCACTTTCGTGATATTCTGAACAGTCAGCATACAAGCGCATTTGATGTGCTCACGGAACGGGAAAGAGAAGTCCTGCAGTTAATCGCTGAGGGCGGCAATACAAAAGAAATTGCCGCAAAATTATACGTTTCTGTTAAAACCATAGAGACACATCGTCAAAATTTGATGAATAAATTAAAAATATACAATATACCGGATCTGGTGAAATATGCCATCCGGGAGGGGCTGGTCAGTTTATGACAAAAACGCTCGGTCATTGATAAAAAACCAGGAAAAATTGATTTGAAACTCAGGAAATCCCCGATTGAAATTGGATTCGGTTTGTTATATATTTTTATCGAATTTGACAGGCTGATTTATTGTTTATATAAGTAAAGAGCGGTTTATAAAAGCGGAGGTTTATCATGTTACCTGTTAAAAATATTTTATGCCCTACAGATTTTAGCAAATCTTCTATCAAATCAACCGAGACCGTTAATAAACTTGCGGAATTATTTGGATCTACTGTTTATCTGGTTAATGTAGTGGTGCCTGTCCCTGTGAATGAGGGGTATCCCGGTATGATCGATACGTCTTCAATGAATACCGAGCAGCTGGATATGGAAATTCATAACAATGCCAGGGAATCTCTGCAGAAAATGGCGGAAGAACATTTTTCTGAAAATATAACGGTTAAAAAAACTGTTCTCACAGGTTCACCTGTGGATGAAATTTCGCGGTTTGCAGAGGATCAGAACATTGATCTTATCATTGTACCGACGCACGGAAGAACCGGATTAAAGCGGTTGGTGATGGGATCAGTCGCTGAAGGTATTATTCGTCATTCATCCTGCCCTGTGCTGGTTACACGCGCTGAACAGGAATAAAACGGTGTGCTGCTATAGACCCTTGTACTCTATAATTCAAATGCTTAACAGATATTGAGGGCCTGATGTTTGGTAAACGTATTCATTATGGTAATCCGTGAAGGCAAATTACAGGGAATTATTGCGTTGAAGGATATGATGAAATTATTGTCGTTGAGAATGGATTTGAATGAAAACAATTAAAGGAGGAATTATGTCAGATTGGATGAACAAGGTTGTCGATTTTGGGTTTGGCGCTTATGCTGTCACCAAAGAACGTGCACAGTCTCTGATTGATGAAATGATCGAAAAAGGCCAGATTTCCAAGGAAGAGCGTTCAAAAGCGGTTGATGATCTCATGGAAAGAGCGCAAAAAGAATGTCAGGAATTCAATCAGAAACTAGAAGACAATATGAAAGAGGTCATGCAAAAACTTGATCTTGCTACAAAAGACGATATCAAGGAAATTCATAAAAAGCTCGATCAAATTCTTGAAAACAAATAACGGCTGTTGGATATATGAAACGATTGCTGTCAAAATTAAAAAAGATCAGACATTTTAGTCGTTACCAGCAGCTTGTCACTATTCTTGTCAAATATGGATTTGAAGATGCGCTGAATCGCTACAAGATATCCCGGCTTTTGTATAAAAAGAGCCGGGTTCTGTTGCGCAAAGAATCGAAAAAACAAATGCACCGGTCTTCAGCGCAGCGAATCCGGCTGGCTTTGCAGGAAATGGGTCCGACTTTTATTAAATTCGGGCAGATGCTCAGTACCCGCTTTGATCTGTTACCGGTACATGTCATTGAAGAATTGCAGAAACTGCAGGATGAGGTAGAGCCCTTTTCAGGTGTACAATGTGTGCAAATCATTGAAAAGGAACTGGGATTATCTTTAAATGATATTTTTGCAGAGTTTGAAAATGATCCGCGAGCGGCCGCTTCTTTGGCCCAGGTGCACAAGGCGCGTACGCATGACGGACAGGTTGTTGTCATCAAAGTGCAGCGGCCGGATATACAAAAACAAATAAAACAGGATATTGAAATCCTGAAAGATCTGGCAGACTGGACGGTCAAACACGTTCCAAACCGGATGTTCATTCACCCGTCAGAGCTTGTCAGTGAATTTGAAAGCTGGATTCAGGATGAGCTGGATTTCAAGCAGGAAGCCCGGAATATGTACCGCTTTGGGGAAAACTTTAAAAATGATAATACTCTATATGTTCCGGAGGTGTTCTGGCAGTATACAAGCGGTAAAGTGATTACAATGACGTTTGTGGAGGGCATTCGCATTGATCATGTCGAGTCATTGAAAAAAGCGGGACTGGACCCGGGTATCATTGCCAACAATGGAACCATCGCAGCTCTCAGGCAAATATTTGAACACCGCTTTTTTCATGGTGACCCGCATCCCGGCAATATCTTTGTAACGTTTGATGGGAAAATTGTGCCCATTGATTTTGGCCTCGTCGGGCGATTGGATCAGTCCATGGTTATGCTGGGGGGAGAGCTGCTGATGGGAATTGTCAACAGGGACAGTGATACCGTCAGTCAGGTGTTGATCCGACTGAATCGTCTGGACACAGATGTGAATGAAAATGCGATGCGGATTGATGTCTATAATTTTCTGGATCGTTATTACGGTGTCCCGGCAAATCAGCTTTTATTTGAACATTTATTTTATGATCTGGTCAACCTGATTAAAACACACAATATACAGTTACCCCGTAATCTTTATCTGGTGGGGAAAGCCCTGCTTCTTATGGAATATCTGGCTCGCAAACTGGATGAAAATTTTAATCTGTTTACAGTCGCGGAACCCTACGTCGACTCTGTTATTCGGAAAAAGATGGGGCCGTCGTTCTGGGCTGAGCAAACCAAGCAAAGCGCGCAGGATTATGCCGGTGTGCTGCTGGATGTGCCGAGAACTCTTAAAAAGATTATGCGCAAGTCCAGCAGCGGTAACATTTCTGTTACGTTGCAGCACCAGGGACTCACTGATTTGATGAATGAGATCGGCAGATCAAGCAACCGGTTGTCATTCAGTCTTATTATTGCGTCTCTAATTATCGGCTCTTCTTTGATTATTCGGACCGGGATGGGCCCCGTGGTTTGGGGGGTTTCTATTGTCGGACTCGTCGGTTATATTCTGGCTGGTATGATGGGCCTGTTATTGCTCTTGCGGATTTGGAGATCCGAACAATTTTAAAGGAGGTTCTATTTATGATTCGTTGCTTGACAACTATCGTAATACGGGGTCTTTTACTGCCCTTTCAAATAAATGCACAAACAGAGTCAACTGTATTGCTGTGTGAAAAGATATAGACTTGCAAATGAAACGGGAGAAAACCCTATGAACAAACAAACCTATCAACGCTTGTACCAGCGTATGGAAGATATAAACGCACGTTTGAACACATTACGTGAATTGGTTGAACAAGACAGGTCGGAGAACGTCTTTCAAAAGCAGGAGCTAAAACGTCTTGAACAGCAGCGAGAAACCATTGAAAACCAGCTTGAAGATTTGCATAATCGTCTAACATGGGAAAGATATGAATTGGTGGATCTCGAAAATTCAATGCAGGATCTTGATATGAAAATCACTCGTGCGCTTCAGGTTTTTGAATAATATTGTTAATGATTACGTGTATAGACAAACGTTGGCAGGAGTTGTTGGTGACGGTTGTTTGTGCATCTATAGCCGGTATTTATAAAGTGATTTTCTACAAATGATTTTGTATATTAACAGCCTAATGGCAGAAAGGATCAGAAATGAACAGATTACTTTGTTTTTGGGCTATTGTCTGTTTAACTTTTATCACATCACAGGCTGGTGAACCGTTTGAGAAAGATACAGTAAGAACGGCTGATCGGGATTTGGTGATGACCTTTATCGGACATGGCACGCTTATGTTTGAATACGGGGATACGGTTATTCATATAGATCCGGTAGGCCGCTATGCGGACTATGGGAAACTGCCCAAAGCTGATCTCGTTTTGATTACCCACCATCATTTTGATCATTTGGATGCCGATGCAATCAAGCGGGTAAGTAAAAAAAATACCAGGATTATTCTGACGGAGAAAGCCAGGGAACACCTGGAAATCGGGGTGGTTATGAACAACGGTGAGACAATGACTGTCCAGGGGATTCCCGTTAAAGCGCTGCCGGCCTATAATATCAAGCATGTACGCGATAACGGTGAGCCTTTTCATCCCAAAGGAGATGGAAACGGTTATGTGCTGACCTTTGCTGATAAAATAATCTATATCGCCGGAGATACAGAGAATATACCCGAGATGCAGCAACTGGAAAAAATCGATATTGCATTTCTACCGATGAACTTGCCCTATACAATGGATCCGGAAATGGTTTTCCAGACTGTACAGGTGATTAATCCCGGTATTCTTTATCCTTATCATTTTGGAAATACGGACACGGATAGTCTTGTAAAGATGCTGGAAAACAGTGACACGGAAATCAGAATACGAAATCTTGAATAAGACATTAGCGTACAACCCGAGTCTGTCGGATACAAAACAATGAAGAGCACAAAAGAGTTTGAACTGATGGCGCCCGCCGGGAATGAAGCGAGTCTGAAAGCAGCCATCCAGGCGGGTGCGGATGCTGTTTATTTCGGGGTGGATAATTTGAACATGCGGGCCAGAGCATCCCGCACATTCAAACGGGCAGACATGCATAACGTCGCAGAAATGTGCCGTCATGCTAATGTACGCAGTTATCTTGCATTGAACACCATTATTTATGACGATGAATTAAAGCAGGTGCGAGAGATATGTGATGCTGCTTTGGAGGCCGGGATTACAGCGGTCATCGCGACTGATCTGTCAGTTGTCCGGTATGCCTCTCAAATCGGCCTGCAGGTACATCTGTCAACTCAGGCCAATATCAGCAACATCGAAGCTGTAAAGCACTATGCTCAGTTTGCCACGGTTATGGTGTTGGCCAGAGAGCTGACATTGCAGCAAATTAATCACATATGCTGGCGCATTGAAAAAGAACAAATCACCGGACCGGACGGTAATCTTGTCAGTATAGAGTTGTTTGTTCATGGCGCCTTGTGCGTGTCCATTGCCGGAAAGTGCTATATGAGCCTGGCCGCCACCAATCAATCGGCCAATCGCGGGTTATGTCTGCAGACTTGCAGACGGCGGTATCGGGTAATCGACGAGTCTACCGGAGAAGAACTGGACATCGAGAACAAATTTGTCATGTCTCCCAAAGATCTGTGTACAATCGGCTATATGGATCGTTTGATGGAATCCGGGGCAACGGTGTTCAAAATAGAGGGACGGGCGCGCGCTGCTGATTATGTTTTCACCGTGACGCAAGCCTATCGTCAGGCTATTGATGCGGTTTTACAAGACGAATTTAACCCGAGACGGGTTGAGCAATGGATACAGTCACTCGAAAGCGTCTTTAATCGAGGCTTCTGGCATGGCGGTTATTATTTGGGACACCCATTAGGAGAGTGGAGTGCAGCCTATGGCTCAAAAGCCACCCGTGAAAAAGTGTATCTCGGCTATGTGAGCAATTACTATCAAAAATCCGATATTGGTGAGTTTTGTATAGAGAATAATGAATTGTTCTCAGGAGAAAAAGTGGGGGTCATCGGACCCACGACAGGGTATGCGGAAACTGTGGCGGAAACACTGTATGTGGACGGGGAACCTGCGGAAAAGGCTGTAAAAGGTGATAGGGTCACCATACCGTTTTCTGAAAAGCTTCGCAGAAATGACAAACTTTACGCGATTCGAGACCGCTCGCTCTGGCAAAATTGAAAAAATATTTGAAATTCCATTGAAAACCCTTATATTTAAACAGAACAAAATGGAGGTATCTATGGGTAAAGGTGATCAACGTTCACGCCGCGGCAAGATTTGGCGAGGAACGTATGGAAAGAACAGGCTGAAGAAAGATACAAAGAAAAAGAAATAAACCCCGATAAACGGGGTTTATTTATTGCATATCTTCTATCTGCTCTTGTGCGGAATAATTCAGTTCTGAACCCTGCATGCTGTGCGGTATTAAAAAAATGACCAGGGTGATCAGCGCTGCAATCCAGATATAAACCTTGTAATGTTTTGAACGCTGAAACGCAAAAATTGCGGCAATCCATCCCAAAAGTGCGATCAAGGTTTTGTTATCTGTGAGATCATAACCCAGGGGAAAACCAGCCCACCAATCGCCGAATGCAAAGTGCTGTACAATGGGACCAAATATAAAACCACCCACGATCAACAGACTGAATGTTGTCCATAAATAGCCTTTCAGCGGAGCCTGCTTGCGCAGAGCCTGTAAACCGGTGCGTGTTGAAAGCAGCATAAACACAAACATGGCCAGGATATGGGGAAGCAACGCCCAGGCTGGAACCCGGCCGCGGAATCGGATGACGGCATTTTCGGAAAAAGGCAGCGTGATCTCGGCATCTGCTTTTTTCAATTCAATATGGTATTCAACTTTGCCTGCCGGCGGCTGATGTGGAATAATGCCCTGCAGGGTGTCTCCGTAACGGGTTAGACGCACTGCAGTCCATTCATCGTTTGTGGGATAGCGTCGGTAGACGAGCTTTCCGATGATGTTGGTATCCGGGACAATAATCTGGATAAATTCTCCTCCCACACCGCCATGTGTACGGGGAAGCTCATAGACAACCGGCGAACCGGCAAGTTCGGTTTTGCCCGAGATGGGATAGGAGGGACCGGTCATCCTCTGGAAAACAGCAGAACCCAGAGTAACAACCAGGGCCAATATCCACAAAAGTAAAGAGTGAAGCGTTTTGTTCATATGATTTCCTTGATAATCTACGATAGTAATCTACTGACAAAGCATTAAAGTGGCGGACATTTAATTGTACTTTTGATTTTGCGTTGAGCCTGTCAGGTCCGGCACATTGTGGAACATTAAAGGATTTTTAAACACAGATAAAATAAAATAAAAAAATATGAAAAATGCAAAATAAAGCTTGCAGAAAAAAAAATATATCGGTACCTTTTAGATATAAAATGACTGACGGTCAGTCATAAAACAACTTTTAGTTGGTGAGGAGCTATGGGAACTGCTGAAAGAAGAGAGCGTGAGCGCCTGAAGCGCATGGATGAAATTTTGTCCGCTGCGGCTGAGCTGGTTTTTACAACAGGTGTCCATGAAACCAGTATGGATCAAATCGCCGATAAAGCTGAATTGAGCAAGGGAACCCTGTATTTATATTTTCAAAATAAAAGCGATCTCTTGGCCGGCCTTTGTAACCGGGGATTAAATCAATTAAAATCCATGTTTGAGGCGGTTATGCAGGAAAAAAAGACCGGAGCGGAACAGCTGGAGGCGATCGGCAAAGAATACCTTCGATTTGCCGAACAGGAACGCGATTATTATGAACTCATGTTGTACTGTATGGCTGATAAACACAATTCCGCTGCTGAATTAGACCCCCAGGCTGATGCCTGTCACCAGACCGGTATGTCTATTCATAAAATTACAGCAAAAGCCATAAAAAACGGTATACAGGATAAAACTATCCACACGTTATATGATCCCATGGAGCTGGCTGTGTTGATGTGGGGACAGACCACAGGCGTCATTCAAATTGTACAACAGAACAAAGATGAACTGCAAAATGTTTTCCATGTAGATACGGATAGAATGATAGAAATATATTTCCAGCTGGTTCGAAGCAGTTTACGCAATATTGCAATTGACAACAGTGAATGAGGAGATCAACATGAAATATAGATATATGATTTTGACATCTGCTTTACTGTTGCTGGCCTGTCATGAACCGGAACAGCCGCAAACTCATGCCGTACCGGTTCGGGTCGATAAAATAAAACAGCATAGAACATCACGTCCCGTTGTCACCAGCGGACTTTTGAAAGCAGAGAAAGAATTGAGGTTATCCTTTAAAATCGGCGGTTTTATTGACAGTGTTTGTGTGCTTGAAGGCGAACAGGTTGTTCAGGGACAATGTCTGGCTGTGCTCAAATTGGATGAAATTAAAGCGCGTGTCCAGCAGGCCCGTAGCGGTCTGGATAAAGCCCGGCGTGACTATAATCGAGTGAAAAAACTATATACCGACAGCGTAACCACACTGGAACAGCTGCAGAATGCTGAAACAGCGCTTGAAATGGCTCACTCTGACCTGAAAATCGCAGACTTTAACCTGCGTCATGCCCGTATAACCGCTCCTTCAGATGGATATATTCTTTCTCAATTGATGGATGAGCACGAAATGGTAGCTGCCGGACATCCCGTTTTTTTCTTTGGGCAACTGGATGATCACTGGGCGCTGAGGACCTCTGTAACTGAATCAGATGTTATCAGACTCAATCGCGGCGACCGGGCGATTGTTGTATTTGATGCCTTTCCGGATCGTCCCGTATCCGGATACATCAAGCAGCTTTCCGGAACCCTGTCACCCAAAACCGGCACTTACCCGCTGGAGATTATCCTCCAGTCTGTCGACCTCAAGCTGAAAAGTGGATTTGTCGCGCGTGTTAAACTGATACCCGGTGATACACAGATATTTAACATTCTGCCGGTCAAAGCGCTGGTGGAGGCCGATGGATCACAGGCCTCTGTTTATTCAGTTGAAAATGGACGAGCCAGCAAACATGCTGTCAAAATAGCGTTCATGACTGATGATTCCGTGCTGGTGGAACCCGATTTGTCCGTTACAGAGATTATCACCGATGGAGCAGCCTATCTGAGCCCGGGAATGCCGGTAATCGTTGAACAAAATGCGAGGCCGGAATTATGAAATTACCCAAAAGTTCCATTGAACATCATCAGTTTACCCTGATTATTGTTGTTTTATTGATATTGATGGGCGTTATTTCTTTTCTGGATATGCCCAAAACCGAAGATCCGCTTGTGACACCGCCGGGAACCAGTATCATTGTTATTTATCCCGGAGCCGGTCCTTCTGATGTTGAGGAGCTGGTTGTCGATCCTATTGAGACGATTGTCAATGAATTGGAAGATATTAAACATTTGTCTGCTGAAGCATCGGATGGGCTGGGTGTGGTGGCTGTTGAATTTGAACCCGGGAGCGATGCGGATGAAAAATATGATCTGGTTGTACAAAAGGTCAACAGCATGCGCTCTCAGCTTCCGGACGGAATTCATGACCTAACGTTGATGAAATGGAGCATCAGCGACGTTCAGATATTACACTTGGCCCTGGTATCCGATGACGCCTCTTATCGCGATCTTGAAGAACGGGCCGAACGTCTTCAGGATGACATGCAACGGATTCCCGGAGTGAAAAATGTAAAGCTGTGGGCTTTGCCGGATCAACAGGTGCGTATTTCCATCAATATGACAAAGATGGCGCAATGGCAGCTTTCCATCGACCGTGTCATCGGCGCTATCCAGGATGCCAATGTGAACATACCGGGCGGAGCCATTGATGTAGGGTCACGCCGGTTGAGCATTAAAACCAGCGGCAGCTATGAATCTGTGCGGGAAATTGAAAACACGGTAATCAATGCGGCACCCGGCCAAGTGGTTTATCTGAAAGATGTGGCTGAGGTGGACATGAGGCCGAATGACGTCACATACAAAGCCAGATTCAATGGCGAACGATGTATCTACCTGTCTGTCAGTCAAAAACCCGGCACCAATATCTTAAAAATATTTGACAATCTGCATCCGGTTCTTGACGATCATAAAAAAAGCTTGCCGGGCAATGTTCGGATGGAGACGGTTTTCGACCAGTCGACCAGCGTATCCAAACGCATTCGCGGGTTTTTTATGAATCTGCTGCAGGGTATCGTGCTGGTTGGTACCATTATTCTGCTTGGTGTGGGAGCACGTCCGGCGTTGATCGTTATGCTGGCCATTCCTATTTCCATTATGACGGCTATCGGACTGGTGGATATGAGCGGTTATGGCCTGCAGCAAATGTCCATTGCCGGACTGGTGATTGCTCTCGGCCTGCTGGTGGATAATGCCATTGTGGTGACTGAAAATACCAGCCGGTTTATTCATCAGGGACTGGATCGCACTCAGGCTGCTGTGCAGGGCACCACTCAAATCGGGTGGGCGGTGGTCAGCGCGACAACCACTACGGTGTTGGCGTTCATTCCGATTATCCTCATTCAGGATGTAACCGGAGATTTTATCCGCAGTATGCCGGTGACGGTGGTGTACACGTTGTCCGCGTCACTGCTGGTTTCCCTGACTGTGACTCCTTACTTTGCTTCAAAATTATTGTGCACATCAGACAATCAGAGACAGAGCCGGGTGCGTCAGCGGCTAAACCGATTTATCGAAACGGTGTACAGACGCACACTATTCCGGGCGCTCGAACATCCGCTCAAAGTTTTAATAGTGTCCACGCTTGCCCTGATTCTATCACTGGGATTATTCCGTTTTATCGGTGTCAGTTTTTTCCCAAAAGCGGAAAAACCGCAGTTTTTTGTCAATATCAATCTGCCCCAGGGCATGAATCTCAATGAAACAGACAGAATAAGCAAGGATGTGGAATCAGTTCTGCAGGCCTGTCCTGAAATAAAAACCGTTGCTTCGAATATCGGACACGGCAATCCTCGTTTGTATTATAATATTATTGCCGAACGTACAAAAAGCAATCACGCTCAATTGTTTGTTGAGCTCGAGTCTTACAACAGTGAAAAACAAGAGCAGCTTATTGCTGAACTTCGAAAGCGCTTTGACCGTTATCCCGGAGCTAAAATTCAGATCAAGGAACTCGAACAGGGTCCACCGGTTGAAGCGCCGGTAGCCATTCGAGTTCTGGGAGACAATATGGCAATGCTGGAACGCATTGCCGGGGATGTGGAAAGTATGCTAAAACAACATCCGGGCACGGTGAATATTGACAATCCGCTGCGCACCGGCAAAAGTAATCTGAAAATAAAAATGAATCGGGACAAAGCCGCCATGCTGGGAGTCCGGCTTTCTGATATTGATTTTACGGTTCGTGCCGCTCTGAACGGACTGACGCTTGGAGAGTACCGTGATGTCAATGGGAAAGCCTATGATATGGTCCTGCGACTGCCTGTTGATCAAACACCGCGTATGTCAGACCTGAACGATATTTATATAGCGTCAATGTCCGGAACCATGATCCCGCTTTATCAACTAACTGCAGTGGAATTGACACCCAGCCCGCTGTATATCTCTCATCACAATATGGAGCGCTCTGTTTTGCTGACCTCGGATGTCCGTCCGGGATACACAGTAGATGATCTCGTCTCCGGTATTCTGCAAAAACTCGACAACTATCAATGGCCGACAGGCTACCGTTACAGTATTGCCGGTGAGCAGGAGAGCCGTCAGGAATCGTTCGGCGGCATGATGCAGGCCATACTGGCGGCACTGGTTGGTATTTTCGCTGTACTGGTGCTGCAGTTCCGCTCCTGGTCCCAGCCCTTGATTGTTTTCTCCGCCATTCCGTTGGCGATTATAGGTTCCATATTGGCGCTGCTGATTACGGGAAACAGCTTTTCATTTTCAGCGTTCATTGGACTCACGAGTCTGGTGGGAATTGTGGTGAACAATTCCATCATTCTTGTTGATTATTCCAATCAGCTGCTGCGTTCCGGCAAGTCTCTGATTGAGGCTGTACAAATTTCAGCGGAAACCCGGTTTGTTCCTATTGTTTTGACTGCATTGACCACCATTGGCGGACTGCTGCCGCTGACGCTGACCGGCGGTACCATGTGGGCGCAGATGGGGTGGACCATCATCGGGGGTCTGCTGGTGTCAACCCTGCTGACTCTGCTGATTGTGCCGGTGCTTTACAGTTTGTTCACAAAAACAGCCTGAAGACTTTACACCTTATATGAGCAAGGCGCAACATAAAAGTAAAATGGAGTATAGGTTCATTGGCGCCCCGGTACTCCCGGAATACCTGTATGCGGACGTTTGATGATTATGATACAAAAGCGCCTTACTCTGACTGGCTCAGCGTGGCGGTTTATTTTGACAGCATGGGGCGCCGCTCGATGCAGCATTTTGAAAAATTCTACAACAGCATACTTTTTGCAGATGCATCAAAAAGATGATCTATACAAACCATTCATGTCCAACCTTTGAGAGGAGTGTAATGAAATTCTACTATTTTATTTTATGTTTTGCTGTGCTGTTCAGTGCTGCGTCCGCAAATCCGCTGCAGACGCTGGTACAGGACGATACTGTTTATGCGCGTGAAGCCGAAACACCGCCGGTAATGGATGGATTCGGATCGGATGCCTGCTGGGATCATGCCGCGTGGCAGACCATCGATCAGGTCTGGATTCCCTGGGGCGGCAGTCTGCCTGCTGAAGATTTTACAGGGCGGTATAAAGTGAGCTGGTCATCAGACACTGATTCGGTTTATTTTCTGGTCGAGATCGTTGACGATGCATTGGTCAAAGGCTACAGTTACCCGGATGGCGGCTGGCCGGACTGGGATGTGGTCGAGATTTTCTGCGATGAAGATAATTCGGATGGGGATCATACACATGATAATAATGCATTCGCCTATCATATTACAGCTGGCAATAATTCGGTTGCTTATGAGGTCATTGACCTGCAGCAGGGATGGGACCCCGTGGACTTTACTCACCATCTGCGCTGTGTCATCAAAGAGCAGGACACACTTTACACCTGGGAAATTGCCATGGCTGTGTTCAACGAATCCTATGATGTGAACAATGCAAGCAATCCGACGGAAGAACTCTTTATCGGCAAAGTCAGCGGCCTGTCATTGGCTTACTGCGATAATGACGGAATAAATGAGGAGCCGAAATCACGCGATAATTTCATCGGATCAGTCTATGTACCGCAGCACAAATATAACGACCACTGGCAGAATGCCTCGGATTTTGGTACAGTAAAATTTGTAGAGACGGATTTTGTTTCCATTGTCCGCCAGGAATCAATGACGCCGGATGATTTTACTCTGAATCCCAATGTTCCCAATCCATTCAATCCGATCACGCGAATTACTTATTCTCTTGCCTCTACAGGATATGTAAGCCTTGTGGTGTATAATATGCAGGGACAGAAAATCCGTACCTTGGTTGATCAGACTCTGCCGGCCGGTCATTATAGCGCCACATGGAATGGCCTGATGGATTCTGGCGTTCAAGCGCCTTCAGGGGGTTATCTCTATCGTCTACAGAACAACTCACAATGTCATCAGCGCAAAATGATGCTGACTCGCTGATCCTTGCCTTCGGCGGTTGAAATTCGGCCGCCGAAAATTTTCAGAGATACAGGCAAATATCGGAATAAACCGAACCCAATGACCTGTTTTCAAAAATTGCACGAACAGCTGCGTAAAAGTTTTCAGCAGCAAAGCCCCTGGGCGCATGCCGGAAAAGGAGAGCAGAATGATCTTTTTTTTAACAATATGATTCCTGAGAGTACCCACGATGTTTCGCAATCCATTGATTTGATGAATCTGTATCAAAACAAAACTATAAACTATACCGTACCGGGTGAACGTTCGAGCTGGTTTACGGTATCCGGCAGCGGGGTCGCCGAAAAGTGATGTACGGGGCGCCCGGGGCTGCCGGGAATGTCATGGAACACTATAACCGCAAAGTGACACGCGCCTATCTGCAGAGGCTTTTGAAAATATCAGCGGATACAGGAGTACCGTTCGAGGATATTCTGCGGGCCCTGTTTTGTGACAGCATCGAACTTGCCGGCGCCAACTGAACGGATGGATTTGCGAGTCGCTTCAGGAAAACCTAGCAGGAACGTTGATATACGGGCCCATGCAATATGAAGCCCTGATGTTGACCGGGGTTGAATCTATGCATCCGCAGACCGCTCAAAATATTATACAATTTGTGCAAACAGGCGGCACCCTGGTTATGGTGGATTCATTGCCCAATCGCTCACCAGTCTATATAAAGCACTATTAATTAATGAAATATGCTAGGGTATAACAGTACATACTATGGTATGGTCTGTTTTGTACTTTTTATTCATATCTCTTTTCTCTGTTGTACGGGAACAACCTGTTATTTATAAGCGTTTCTCTTCTATCTAAAGAGGAATTATATTATGGTTGAAAAATTGAAACAATGGTTCTGGTCTTTATTCTCCAGCGGCTTGCCCCGGGATCATGATCTTGAAATTTTGCGCAAGGTTTTTTTGTCAAATCTCATCATCTTTTTCGGAAGTATTTTCCTGTCCATATTGGGGATACTGGCTCTGATTCAGGACTATATCATCGTTGCTGTGATTGACTTTGCCGTGTGGTTGTTTTTGATTGGGTTGTTTGTTTTTCTCCGCCGCAAAAAACGCTATAATATCGCCGCATTTTTGGGTTCTGCCGTTATTGGGTTATTTTACTTTTATCTCATCACCTCCGGCGGTGTCAACGCTACAGGATTTGTCTGGCTGTTTTCTTATCCGTTGATTTCTTTGTTTATGCTTGGATCAAAGCGGGGCTCTTTCCTGGCGCTGCTGCTGTTGTTTATGACCAGCCTGAGCTTTGTGGTTGCGCCTCTAATTCCGGGACTTGCCGTCTATCCCCCGGATTTGATGATTCGGTTCATTCCCGCTTATATTGTAATCTATGCGTTTGCGCTGGTCATGGAAATTTTGCGTGAGGTTGTACAGAAAAGGTTAAATAGCTCGAACCAGGCTCTCACCGCTACTGTCACCGCACTCAAATCAGCAAATATCGAAAAAGAGGAACTGATTGATCGGCTGCAGCGATCGATCCAGGAAATTGAAATGCTGCAGGACATTATTCCGATCTGCGCCAATTGTAAAAAAATACGCAACGACTCGGGATACTGGGAACAGGTCGAACATTATTTTCATAATCGATCAAATACTCGCTTTAGCCACGGCATCTGTCCTGACTGTGAAGCAAAATTGTACGGCGAATTAGATCCTGAGGATTAATGGTACGATCCAGCGCGGAATTTTGCACCGGAGTTCATACAGCGCTGTTTCCGTTCCATGAAACCGGTATTTCGCAATCGAAATCGACTATTGCCTGACGGCTCAAGCGTAAAAGGCTGCGCCGCCTGTGTGAGCAAGTGGCATCGGGGATACCTGCCGGATTATCTACTCAACAAGCATGGATTCGACACGGTTGATGGTATTTCCTGCAGCAAAGATATGACCAATGAACGCCGGGGTGATCCGCCGCTGCCCGTATCTTTTCACCCATTAACGCCTTGTCACGCCATCCATTCGCGTTTCCGTGTAAATCCCGGATCGTTCACAACAGACGTAAAACTATTGGCGTTTTCCACGATCTGGAAATCAAACATGCCCACACAGGCAAAATCGGCGCCGTTTTCAAATACATATTTGAACCCTTGTTCCGGGGAAAGGGCGCCGGCGGCCAGGACCTTGAAGGCGATCCAGGGTTTGTCCAGGCTTTCCATATACTGAATCGTTGCCTCCGGCGTGCGCGCCCAGTAATTGTCCGTGTCATAATTGTCGATCACCCAATCCTGTTTGGATTCATCCGGCTGCCAGGACCAGTAGCGGTTGCTGTGCAGGGTTTTCATGTAAAAATCTGCGCCCAGATGATGCTCTTCCGCATCTTTGATTGTAACCAGTTCATGTCCTGCCAGTCCGGCCGGCACCTTTTTGCTTTTGATGTATTCAAGCACCTCACCGACCAGATCGAATTTACCGTCCCGGATCCATTGATCACCCATGTTGCCCATAATCAATGCTGCAGAAGCGCCGTTGTCCAACGCCATATCGATATTTTCCTTGAAATGTTTTTCCTGGGGATAAACGCGCGCGATCCACTGCATGTTGCCGCCCTGTTTCCAAAAGTATGAATCAAATTGATTTCAGGCGGCGCCGTACGCATATCAATCGAGTTGATGCCGCATTGCTCACAAATCCACCAGGTATCCAGTACCTTTTTCTCTGTGAAATAGGTTTTCAGCAGGGAGGATACATAAATCAGATCACGGCTGTGGGCAAACCCGCTGATCAGGTTGCCGCCGCAGATCAGACGGCTGATTTGCAGATCACCGATATTACCTTTGGAAACCGGTTTTTTCAGTTTGGACAGATCGACCGGATCATTGACTTGAACCGTAGCTCCGGTTCTGGCATCGCTCAGGTTCAGTTTGTTGTTGAGTTGTGTCTCTTCAAAGCTTTCCCAGCCGTGATTCTTGATGAATGCAAATGCCAGGGCGCCGACAAACGGCAAGGAAACCAGATTCTTGACCAGTCTGCGGCGGTTTAGTGCATGACCGTCCAGGTTGTGATTGATGTCGTCCGGCGCTTTGATCCGGTTTTTTTTCGGCAGTCTGATCTTAATCAGCCTTTGCAGTCCGTAATACCACGATTGCGGTAAATTGGCAATAACGATGAGAGCGATGATTTCCACCAGATTTTTATCCACCAGCAGATAATGCCCCTCACTGGCATAACTTACTTTGGTTGCGGTCCAGGGCGGTTGCGCCAGATAGTAAAAACCGATCAGCAATGCTCCGGCTATCGCCGCATATCGGGTAAACAAACCGAGCATAATAAACAAACCGATGATGACGAGTCCGGCAATATTGATAAAATCAACCGCTGTCAGCAGCAGATCTGAACCTGCCATCCATTGAAAAAAGCCCGATAAAAAACCGTTTGAATTCATTAAATATCCGGCTGCAGACCAGGCCGGATCAATGAGTTTGACCAAACCTTCGTAGAGGAAATGCCAGCCTATAGCAATATTTAACAATGTGATGGCGAGTTTCAGGCGAAAGGGAGGTGTTTGCGGATTCATGATATATCCTTTATAAAGCGCATTATCAATTTTTTTATAATTTAAATGTTAAAGGTGAACAAGTCAAGTAGCATATTGTCATCATTTTCATTTGCAAAGGATACTTTTTGTTTTTCTTCGTTCGATCTGTTATATTGTTTGAATCTGAATCAACTCGAAATTTGAATCAAAAATGACACCAATGAGACGCAGAAACATAACATTAACCGAGGGCAATATTGCATCCAGTCTGGTGCACATGGTCTGGCCCATGCTTTTCGGTATGCTGGGCATGGTGGTGTTTAATCTGGCGGATACTTATTTCATCGGGCAAGTGGGTGTGAATGAACTCGCTGCGCTGGGATTTTCTTTTCCGGTGGTTATGCTGGTCACCAGTATTTCACTGGGAATGGGTATTGGCACGGCATCCCTGATTTCGCGCAGTATCGGCGGGGCTGATCATCTCACTGTCCGACGTTATGCCACCTCAGCGCTGTTCCTCGGAATTATGATCATTTTGGTATTCATTGCAGCCGGACAATTAACCATCCGTCCGCTGTTCTCAGTTCTCGGGGCAGAAGGTGAGATGCTCGAATTAATCCATGATTATATGAGTATCTGGTACTGGGGAATGATATTTGTCATTATTCCCATGATGGGCAACAATATCATCAGGGCCACCGGAGATACATTTACGCCGGGTATGATCATGCTTCTATCAGCGAGTGTGAATATTGTGCTTGATCCGTTTTTGATTTTCGGCCTGGGACCGTTTCCGGTACTGTCGCTGAAAGGTGCGGCATTGGCAACGGTATTCGGACGCGCAATGGGTATGGTGTTGACATTGTACATTCTGATAAAACGTGATCAATTACTCACTAAAAATCTTCCAACCCGACGCGATATCTTTCGAATTTGGGGAAAGGTTCTGTACATAGCCGGCCCTGCCGCGATCAGCATCTTGATTACACCGCTGTCCATCGGCATTATTACGCGCATTATTTCCCGTTACGGCGAACCCGCCGTTGCTGCATTCGGTGTGGTTACTCGCCTCGAAATGTTTGCCATGCTGTTTATCCATGCGCTGGGCTCGGTGATGATCATTTTTGTCGGACAAAATTGGGGGGCGGGACAAAAAGAACGCATTCTGCAGGGGTACCGGATCGGCGCCCTGTTTTCCGTGGGGTGGGGATTGATCCTGTTTATAGTTGCTCAGGTATTCTCGCACGAAATCGCCGGTGTGTTCAGCGACGATATGCAGGTTGTTGATATTACCGCCCAATACCTGGGGATTGTCTCCTTCAGCTATATGTTTATCGGCTTTCTGGTTCTCGGAATTTCTGTCTTTAACGGCGTCAACAAACCACTTCCGGCCACAGGCCTGACCGCATTGCGCATGGTCGGACTTTATGTGCCTACGTCTGTTCTCGCTGCCTGGTTTTGGGATATCAAAGGGATATTCTGGGCAGCGTTCACGGCAAATATTTTGACCGGTATTCTGGCCTATATTCTGGTTAGGGCATTTCTGAAGCGGAACACCGCAAGCTGAACGGCAGGCTGGTCACTGGTATGCTGATATGGGTGATACCGCCGATATTGCGCGCCCGAGCTTAAATCTGAAAAGGCTGTGGTTGATCCGAACCCCATTCCGGATTCCATGATGTTTTGCAGACTGCTGTCGTATCATAGCACATAATAGGTAATAAATGAAAAATCAGGAAAGCTGGATGCGCTGATTCACTGATGAACCGTATCATACAAAAACGACGCATCCGGCTAACCAAGGTCGGGGGGATGAATATCTGTTTTTATTTTTAGCAAGGTAAACCAGTTCAGTTATTCAGCTTGTGAATTTCAACACTTGCCGTAATGAACGGGCCGACACCTTTGCCGTCATTGCTGACTATATCCTCATTGATATAATATGAATAAGATCCATCCCTGCCGTATCCCAATCCGGCTGAACGGCAGATTTGATTCAAATTTAGGGTTCCGTCAGAATTTTCACTGACAAACTGATCGATTATTCCTTTATAGCCCCGGTCCGCTATCCGATGATACGATTCGTCCAGATATCCTTTTCTCACACCTTTGGCCAGGGCATAGGTGAACATACAGGACGCCGAAGCTTCAAGATAATTCCCGGCTTGCTCCGGTTTGTTCATGATCTGCCACCAGACACCACTGTCTTTGTCCTGGGTTTTTTTTATGGCTTTGGCCAGCCGGGCCAAAATATCCATCAGTTCTTTACGCTGCTGGTATTCTTTGGGCATGATTTCAATGACATCGACCAGCGCCATGGCATACCAGCCCATGCCACGCGCCCAGAATTCTGATGATTGGCCGGTTTTAGAATCCGCCCAGTCCTGGGTCTTTTTTTCATCCCAGCCATGGTATAACAGACCGGACCAGGCATTGCGTGTATGGGTTTCTGATAATTCAAACTGCAGCACAACATCGTCGTATATTTCAGGGTTGTTGAACAGTTTTCCGTATTCCGCATAGAACGGCGCGCCCATATACAAACCGTCCAGCCACATCTGGAACGGATATCTTTGTTTATGCCAGAATCCGCCCCCGGATGTACGCGGCTGCTCGATCAGTTGTTGATATAATAGATCTGCAGCTTTTTTGTATTTTTCATCGCCGGTTTCTTTGTACAGAAATAAAAGCATGCGGCCTTCATTGATTTCATCGATATTGTAATCATTGAGATCATAGTCGTTAATTGAACCATCCTCATTAACCGAAAAATCAACACTTTTTTTGATATACTCGTAATATTTTCGTTCGCCGGTCAACAGCCAGAGTTCTTCAAAGCCGCGCAAAACCGTGCCTGTCACATAATCCCACTTGTAATAATTGTCCGGATGCCTGACAATCACGGATTCCGCCATGCGGATCCCCCATTGCAGACCCCGGGACGGGGATTGTTTTTTCTCGGGTGTACAATACATGCCTGCAGATATACAGGCCAAGAGCAGTATCATTATCGGATATAATTTTTGTCTCGTCTTCATCGCTGGTTCCGCCGTTTTAAATATCTGGATAATATCTCCTGATTGTTTGCCTTCCCCGGATCATGCCAGGCCGGCATGAAACCGACCTGGCATTGCGGGGAGGTGAAATTATTTCAGCAGCATCATTTTTCTGACTTTGCTGAACGAGTTGGTTTTGATTTTGTAAAAATACAGTCCGGATGAATACCGGGCAGCGTCAAATGTCAATTTGTGGACACCGCTCTTGTAGGATTTATCCGTCAGTACTGTCACGGTCTGTCCGACTGCGTTGAAAATGGTCACGGTTACATGATCATCCTGAGGCAGCTGAAATTCGATCGTCGTCGTGGGATTGAACGGATTTGGATAATTCTGTCCCAGCGCATATTGATCCGGTACCGTTGCTTCTTCCGCTACACCGGTGTCATATCCGTCCACGATCAATCCTTCAGGAAAGGGTTCACCTTCACCCGGCGCATAGGCGTCGGAGAGATCAAGGATACACCAGTCCAGATAACCGCCGATGGCTTCACCTGAGCCGTCACCGATTTTAATGTAATTGTCACTGGTTGACTCGCCTGAAAGGCCCATAGTAACCGGCACTGGATTTTCGTCTACATAGATCCAGGATGTATCTCCGGAAACGGCAATTCGTATAGTATGCCATTGATACATATCCAGACCGCTGCTTACAACGGTATCCGATTTTATCAGTTCAAATTCACCGGTTTCGCCCCAGATACGCAGTTCATCACGGCTGCCGATGTTGGCGTTGCGCCACTGCAGGTCGAATACACGGTCATAAGCCGGATCATTTTCGCCCTTGATCCGCGCCATCATGGTATAGGCTTTTTTGCTATAGCCTTCCGGGAAATAATAACGGTACATACGTTCCCCATTCGGCTGCAGATATTTCAGGATCTTGTTGCCGGGAACATCCGGATCGTCCATGATCTCTTCGACAAAATCAGGACCCGGATTATCCTGGCTCATACTGGTGAGATCCAGAGAATCGCCGCCGCTTCCCGTCATTTGCGGCAGGATATTGGCGTCATACACTTTCCAGCCGGGAGCAATTGGAGCAATATAGGGATCCACATACAGGTCTTCGGGAACAGCCAGACCTTCACCCGGATCTGCTGCTCCATAGAGATTCAGAATGCACCAATCCAGATAACCACCAATGGCTTCACCGGACCCGTCGCCGATTTTGATGTAATTATCGTCGCTGGTCGAGGTAGACACGCCGGTGATGTATGGAGTCGAACGTTCATCGATATAAACGGCGACAGAATCACCAATTACAACAATGCGATAGGTGTGCCAATTATAAAGATTCAAGTCCACCTTGACTTCCACACCTGCTTTTTCCAGTTCCAGAGTGCTGTCTTCCGGCCAGATGCGCAGTTCATCGCGGGAATTGGCATTGCCGTTGCGCCATTGCAGATCAAAGACCCGGTCATAGGCGGGAGAATCAATACCGCGCACGCGCGCCATTAATGTGAACAGGGAATCTTTAAATTCTTCCTTGAAATAGTGGCGGTACATGCGTTCACCGTCGGGTTGCAGATATTTCAGCAGTTTGTTGTTTTCAATATCATTGTCATCCACAATGTCTTCGACAAATGTGGCGCCCGGCGAATCCTGACTGAAATCGGAGAGGTCAAGTGTGTCGCCGCCGGCTGTGGTTTCTCCCGGCAGGACGCCGGCGTCATAAACCAGCCAGTGGGGAATGTCAGGCGGAGCGGCCAGATCAACCTCAAGATAACCCGGAAGCGGCAAACCGTCACCCGGCACATTGGCCCCGTAAGTGTCCAGAATGCACCAATCGACATAACCGCCGATGGCATCGCCGGAGCCGTTGCCGAATTTGATGTACTTGGCGTCTGTCGATGAACCCGGAAGTGCCGCTGAGTACAGGTTCCTGAGCTTCATCCAGATAAACCGTCGCTACATCACCGTTGACCACAATTCTGAATGTATGCCATTCGTAAAAATCCACCGGCAGTTTGATTTCAGTTTCCGCTTTTTCCAGTTCCAGTACACTGTCCGCCGGGAAAATGCGCAGTTCATCGCGTGTACCGGCATTGCCGTTGCGCCATTGAATATCTATGGATCGGTCATAGGTTTCCGGATTGTTTTCGCCTTTAACCCGGATCATCAGTGTGAATGTTGAATCCTCATAAGATTCGATCAAAATAATGCCGGAACATGGTTTTGCCGTCGGGCTGCAGGTACTTTAACAGTTTGTTGCCTTCAATGTCCGGATCGTCAATGATTTCCTGCACCATATCCGCGCCCGGCGAGTTGTCGCTGACACTGGTGATGTCCAGCGTATCACCGCCACCGCCGGTATTCTCGGGCAACACGCTGCCTTCGTAGATCAGCCAGTGCGGGACGTCCTGGTTGCCGCCGTCTACAATTAAATGTTCGGGCAGAGCCGAACCTTCACCGGGCGCATAAGCGCCGGAACGATCCAGAATACACCAGTCCAGATAACCGCCGATGGCATCGCCGGTATCCGTCGCCGATCTTGATGTACTGATCGCCGCTGGACGAACCGGACACGCCGCTGATCTCGGCGACCGGGTACTCGTCAATGTAAACAGTCGCCTCATCACCGTTGACCGCGATACGGTAGGTATGCCATTCGTACAGGTCCATATCGACCTTGACCTCAACATCAGCTTTTTCCAGTTCCAGAGTGCTGTCTTCCGGGCTGATCCGCAGTTCATCGCGCGTGCCGGCATTTCCATTGCGCCATTGCAAATCAAACGCGCGGTCATAGGCTGCGTCGCGTTCGCCTTTGACGCGTGCCATGAGGGTGAACGCACTATCTGCATAGGCATCATCAAAGTAATACCGGTACATGGTTTTGCCGTCCGGATGCAGGTACTTTAGCAGTTTGTTACCGGCCAGATCCGGATCATCGATGATTTCCTGTACAAATCCTGCTCCTGGTGAGTTGTCACTGACGCTGGTGAGGTCCAGAGTATTTTCGGCTGTCGGTGTTTCAGAGGGCAGTATACTGGCATCATAAACCAGCCAGGGAGAAACCTCTTCCTGAGCGCCTTCGACATACAGATCTTCAGGCAGGGCATTGCCTTCGCCCGGAGCATAAGCACCGGAAGGGTCGAGAATGCACCAGTCCAGGTATCCGCCTATGGCATCACCGGAGCCGTCGCCGATTTTGATGTACTGATCACCGCTGGACGAACCGGAGACACCGCTGACCACAGCAACCGGATTTTCATCAATGTAAACAGTGGCTTTATCGCCATCGACTGCAATACGGTAGGTGTGCCATCCGTAAAGGTCCATATCGACTTTGATCTCAACATCGGCTTTTTCCAGTTCGAGAGTACTGTCCGCCGGCCAGATGCGCAGTTCGTCCCGGCTGCCGGCATTGGCGTTTCTCCATTGCAGATCAAATGCCCGGTCAAAGGCTTCATCGCGTTCAGCCTTTACCCGAGCCATAAGTGTAAACGCCGAGTCGCTGTAAGCATCATCAAAGTAATACCGGTACATAGTTTTGCCGTCCGGATGCAGGTACTTGAGTAATTGATTACCGGGAATATCCGGATCAGCAATAATTTCCTCGACAAAATTTTCGCCCGGTGAATTATCACTGACACTGGTGAGATCCAGTGTGTACTCTCCGGTCCCGGTTTCAGCCGGAAGCACACTGGCATCATAGATCAGCCACTGTGCATTCAGCTGTGTGACAGCAAACAACGCGCATATCACACCAAGGGTTACTATCCATCCTCTCTTCATGTTTCCTCCTTGTTTGGTTAAGTGTTCACATTTATAAGAGTTTTTTTCGCCTTCCCACAGTTCACTCTTGTTATGTGAACGATCCTAAAATCTGATACCCATTGAAAAACGGTTTACGCTGTTAAAGACATCAAAATTTGAATACGAATATGCAAAGTCTATATCATTCTTCCCGACTGCAGTTCGGATACCCAGCCCGGTTGACCAGTTCGCCACGTCCTGATTGGTCTGGTATCCGGCCCGCAGCGACAGGGCATTCCACAGTGTATAGTCTATACCAAAGTTAATCCGTTCGGTATAGTTGTTCGGATGTAAAAAGTCCAGAGCCAGAGTCAGGGAATTGGCGTCCGGATTGTCCATGGGAAAAAAGTCGAGAATATCCATGGCCAGCCCCATGGTGAACAGCAGGGGGAGCGGTTCAGATATTTCTTCACGTTTCAGATTCGAGGAAAAATTACGGATCGCCATTCCGAACCGAAAGCTCTTGAAACCGGTGTAATATTTCACCCCGGCATCCACCACCAGTTTTTGGGCATCGTTCTGCACGATGCTGCCGCCCATCATGTTTTCACCGAGATTTTGTCCGACGTACTTTAAATTACCGCCGATCAGAAACCGGTCGCTGACCGCATAGCCGTAGGTGAGCCCAAGGGCATAGGAACCGACATTGCTCAGTGTGCCGTTATCCTTGTACCCCAGGGGATACTGGGCCTGTTCACCGCCGCTCAATAAACTGGTGCCGTAGATTGTGCCGTAATCCACCCAAAGCGCAGAGAGTCCGATGGTTCCCAGATGTCGGCCGTTCCACACCACAGCGCCGGCCATATACTGGATATCAGCGATCCATTGGGTCATGTACATTTTCACATCAAACGCACTGTTGTTACTCAGTTCAGCGGCGCCCGCCGGATTGAAAAATATACTTTCAGCGCCTTCCCCCACGGCTGTGAACGTTTCTCCCATGGCGGCCGCTTTCGGGGAAACATTCACCAATAGAAAATTCATGGTGCTCTGGGCGACTTTGGTCAAACCGACCTGCGCCCGCGCGGCCGGAACCGCGGTCATGGCAACGATCAATATCATGAATAAGTGTTTACAGAATTTCATGAGAACATTCTCCTTGTTTCTTAGCGGACGACCACAAATTTTTGATAAGAGACAGAGCCGTCGGGTTTTTCAAAAACAGCGATGTATACGCCGCTGTTGATGATTTGCTGATTTTTTGTGATCATATCCCAGTTCACGTGTCCGGAATTCACCGGACTGTCGTGTTCAATCGTCTGGACCAGGTCACCGTGTTCTGTAAAGATCTTGATGGTGATCCTGGAGGCAGGTTGAAAAACTGAATCGCACGCTGATCTGTGAATCCCTGTTCCACCAGCAGAGGATCATTGATATTGTATGGGTTCGGCACGATTCGGATTTTGTTCAGGTCCTGTTGTGAAAAATGCGGAGGATTGATCCAGTAAATATTGGGCTCCAGTACCCGGCTGCTGTAAATGAGTTTGCCGCGGCTGGTGGGATGTGCCTTTAAATCATTCTCCGGAATACGCGCTATGGCCTGAATATAGTAATAGTACTGGGCGCCGATCAGCACATCCTTGTCCACATAAAGATGTTCATCAGCTTTATCATCAGGACTTGTTCTGTAAATTTCCTGATAAAACACGGTGTCCATATTGGAGATTCGGCGCATAATCCGGTGTCCGGCAAAATTGTCCATCTCCTCAGCCCCGCTATTCGACCAGCGGATTTCAACGCCGGTACCGAGTCCGGTGATCTCAACCATGGAAGGGGGAGGCGGAGCCTGCGGCACCTGGTACTTTTGTTTAAAATTCCATTTGGCCCGACTGGCGCTTTTCATAACTGAATCGATACCGGTGCTGAGCCAGCGGTCTTTGATCTTGTCCATTTCTGTGGCGCCTTGAGGAAATACAAAATTGTCTGGAAAATATCCGCTGCGTTCATTCGGAATGCCCGGCGGATCTTTTAGGGTTTCTTCCAACCACTGTTCACCCACCTGTTTGGCCATTTCAAGGCTCAGACCGGTATAGCCGCTCGCATAAACAATGCGGATGCTTTTGCCGGGTTCAAGAGTGTAAGGCCCAAAGCTGGACCACATTTTAGAGTTGCCGGCCTGATGGCTGCCGCCGGGATGACTGGCATAATCCGCACTGCCCATTTCATCACTGTTGCCGCCGTGAAATGTGTTCGGCCAGGTATTGCCGGTCATAGGCCAGAATTCAGAATAGCCGCCCCGAATTGCCCAGTAATTTTTACTGCCGAATTCATCCCCCTGTTCATTATAGGGAATCAGATTGTCTTTGCCGATATAGGTAACGCGCGGCTGTAGAAAATCATCCTGGTCTTCCGAAGGATCGGAAAACGGTGTTTCGGATGCATGCAGTATAGAATACCAGATATAGTTGGGATTTAAAAGCCGTCCGCCCTGAGACGGCGCCGGCGCGCCCATATCATCTCCGGTTTCTTCCGGCTCATCGGCGCTGTACTCGTAAAACACACGCAGTGAATCACCCACTCGTCCGCCGTAATAATGCTGCCAGGTGACAGCCGGATCAAAACGCTCCCCGGCCGCCGGACTGGGATTGTTGCCGTTTGAACGAAATGTGTTTTCTCCGTTTAATTTCATATTGATATAAAAATCATAGAGTGTCGAGTCGATGACACTGGTTAGGGTGACATCCACCAGAATATAATCATTGTGAAAATTCTGCGTCCAGGCCATGATCTTGCGCTTGACCTCAACACCGAGAATGTTTTCCGTCGTCACTTTAAGGACCTGATCGTAGGTTTCCTCGCCGAATTGTTCCGGCGCATGAGCGCCAAACGGTTCCAGATCAACCGTCTGAAAATCTACCGTCTCTTCCGGATAGGTGTAACGGATAAAATTGGTCATGGGCTCGACCACTTTGCCGATCGGCCTGAATTCATTTGTCGGACCGTAAATAGCGGCAATATGCAGGGAATCCAGCGGATCCACCCAGTTGGTGGTGGTCAACTGAAAACCGCCTCCGGCCCAGGCTTCCCGGTATTGGCCACGGACCCCCAATATGTCATAATCATTCGGAAAAAATCCTGCACGATAATCGAAATTACCCTTGCCGCCGTTCGCCGTAACACCGCACCAAACATGTCCCATGCGGATTTGTGCCTTTTCAAGTTCGGGCTGGGTTTGGGCGATCAGTGCAGAAGAGCCTGCAATCAGGGCTGCAACCATCACCGTCAGCAGCGGCATATACAATATTTTGTTTTTGAAAAAATTTAGAACATTCATTAAAGACTCCATAGTTTAGAAACTGAACCGCAAACCGAACCAGATATCTCTGGGTCTGCCATAATACCAGTATGTATTTTTGGGATCATTGATATACGATTGATCCGATGAACGCAGATCACCGACCTTGTCATCGCCGGGTATAAAATATCCCGGATAGCGTTCCCGCAGCTGATCATACTTTGGCGAATCGTAACGCGGCAGCTGCAGAGAGGCCATGTACCGGAAAAAGTCCGGACGTTCCTCCATATCCGTACCGGATACGTATTCAAAGGCATACCCGCGATGCATCATGTTCATTTTTAAATTCAGTACATTGCTGGCATCAATGTAAAAGGTGGTATTGAGTCCGCCGATGCTGAATGTTTTGGTCACTTTCATATCCAGCATATAATAACTCGGCCAGCGCATATTGTCACTCACATGCAGTTCGTTCAGAGGATTCCAGGTAAAATAATCTCCGGCTTCCCATTCTCCGAACAGGGTCAAATTCCAGCTGCCGAGGACATGCAGCCCCATCAGCTCCGGACCCCAGTCGCGCGGCGAACGAAATGTGATGTTAGCGTTCAGTTCCGGTACGGGAAGGGCGCGCGATTCCTGACCTCTGTACAGCCCTTCCTGGTCGTTGTTGATGGTCACGTCGGTTATCAGTTCACGGCCGCTGAGACCGGATTTTTTTAGCATATAATTGAAATTGACCCAGCCCGTTACCCAGCTGTTGTCCTTTTTGGCGATATTGATCTCGAATCCCTGAATGTCCTCATATTCATTGTTGGCCCAGGCATCGTAATCCAGGTTTCCGGCCGCATTCTGGTATGTGATTTCACCATGCTTGCCGGTTACATCTTTCGAATACCCGGACAACCGCACCACCAGATTCTGGTAAATGTTCACGGCCGTACCCAGTTCGTAAGAGATGGTGCGAGGCGGTGCCAGATTGGGATTTGACATGTCGTACAGCCCGTTCTTGTCATAGCGGTAGCGGTACAGATACATGGTGTAATAGGGCGGATTGGAGCGGAAATGCCCATAGTTAAAGTAAAATTTTGAATTCACGGTGATCGGGAAGGAAATACCGATGCGCGGACTGACCGTGAAATGGTTTTTAATCGGCTTTAGGAATCCCGGATGTTCTTCATCATATTCTTTCCAGGTGTCCCAGATATAGGATTTGCCGCGTTCCAGATATTCAAACAGCACTGAATCCTCTGCAAAGGCCTGCGGCGTGAATACTTCTGTGGCAAACGGGTCACCCGTGGGCCACTGGCCCCCGCCGCCGTAATAGTAATCAAAACGAAGTCCAAGATTGGCGATGATATTCGAATAACTGATTTGATCCTGAATGAAAACACCGGTCTGGCTGGGTGTGCGGTGATAGTTGAATTCATAAACGTTGTAATAATTTTCGTTTCCATTTTTCCCAGAGTTCGTGATCCAGATCGATATAATTGTATTCAAAGCCGCCTTTGACATAGTGATGGTGACCGATCTGCGAATTTAGTTCAAATTTGGCTCTATACTGGCTTGTGTTGGTATTGTCGTACAGATCACCTTCCTTGCGCCGGAAACGTCTCGGAACGCCCGGAAGCGCATCATAACTCGGGTACTCGAATCCGTCGAGAATATTCAGGCCGTACTGCAGTTTACCGTAAGGCATTTCAGACACCGGAAACGGACCGAAATGAAGTCAGTACGGTATTGTCGCGTGTGTTTCCGGTAGGCGAGTCGTTCTGGATATTCATAGCGCTCAGGGTCAGTTCCCAGAACATAGACGAGTTGAGTATATGATTGATCGTCAATCCGCCCATCAGAGTATTCTGTTCCAAAATGGGATAAAACGGTTGATCGTACCAGTAATCCGGGTTTTTGTGAATGTATTTAATGTTGTTAATGGGCATAAAGCCGCCTTCCCGGCTGGCGTCCGGAAAATCTCCCCAGGGTGGCCGGATGGGACTCATGCCTTTTTGGTATTTATGCAGACCATTAAAAGTTAGTGACAGACTTTCAGTCGGATTGGCTTTGACGGTGGCCAGCGTGGTATATGTTTTTTCATTCGAACGGGTGACCGGCATGATGTAATTGCGCTCTCTCGAGTTATTAGAGATGTAAAACGTCGCGTCTCCGATATACTTGCCGATCAGCGGCAAAGGACCGCCGAACCCGCCGTCAAAGTTCCAGTCCACACCGCCTTCCTGGCGTTGATGTTCGGCAAACAGTCTTTTGTGTTCCTCGGACACCGTATATCCCTGCTCCGCCAGACCTTCATAGTCAGGTTCAGCCATGTGCATCCAGGTGCCCAGCAGATAATAATCCAGGGGTGTGGCATGATCTTCCGGTTCTTTGCCCATATTGTAAATCTGTGCAGCCAGATTCCACCCGCTAAAACTCAGATGCTGCTCCTGAAGATAAGGATCATCTGCCCATGCATCGCGGGTGCCCACAAAAGCAACGTCCGGATCCAGAAACGGACGCAGCGCCGGACTGTGCGGATCGTAAAAGGAGGGACCGAATCGGCGAAGATGATCGGTGTTGCGCGAATAGCTGAATGTTCCATGATACCCGTCTTTATTGCCGCTTTTGGTGGTCACATTGATCAGACCGGACCGAAAATTTCCATATTCTGCATTATATCCGCCGGACAGCAGCGAGACCTGTTCAATAGCGCTCAGCGGTATGCTGGTTTCTGCATTGCCCACTGCTGCATTGTTGTAGGCCAGACCGTTCACCATCATACCGGTCTGGTCAGCGGAACCGCCGCGGATAGAGAGATAGCCGTTCTGTTCTGAAACGCCGGGAAGTTTGGTCAGGAACGAGTTGATTTCACGGATACCGGTGGCATCCTGCAGCTGTACATCCGAGATCACCAGCTGCGTATTTGAAACTTCTTTGTGCAGTCTCATCTCGCTCCGCCATGACCACAACTTCTTCGCCCTGCATCACCGAAGGCTTCAGCATAAAATCAAGGTTGGTGGTCCGGTTCATCGAGACCATAACACCGGTTTTAATCCGGGTTTCATATCCCATCATGGTGGCTTTGACACGGTATTGACCCACCGGAACGTTAATGATGATGAACCGGCCCTGTAGATCCGCGGCAGCGCCCAGATTGGTATTTTCTATCATCACATTCGCCGCTGCCAGGGGTTCGCCGGTGCTGGCATCCCGTACCGTACCGGAAATACGGCTCCGGTTCTGGGCCTGTGCAGCCGTTTGTATCATCAATAACAATAGAATGGATAGTATCAAGATGATTGATTGTTTTGCAATTATTCTCCTGTGAAACATAATGTTTTCCTTTCAAAGGATACGAGCGAAAATTGTCCAGTCTGCAGCATGCTCTACCGCAGCAATTGCATTTTGATAACACGGGTTTTGTTGCCGTGTGTTAATACAGCGAAATACAATCCGGATGCCACGTGTTGATGGTTGGCATGTGTTCCGTTCCATTCAGCTGTATGCACTCCCGCCTGGCAAAGCTCCCGGATCAGGGTGTTCACCAGCTGGCCGCGCATGTTATAAATATTCAGCTCAACATAGTCTGCCCGGGGCAAATTAAATTCAATCCGTGTGCTGGGATTGAACGGATTGGGATAATTTTTCAGCAATGTAAATGACTCGGGCAAATCCGGAGAATCGGCGATGCCGCTGGGATTCGAAACCAGGCCGTTGATATACCGTTCGAGCATGGTATAGCCTCTTGCATCCGTGAGATTGCGGTCGGATGCGTCATTGGCATCCAGTCCGTTATCTGATTCCCAGTCATCCGGCATGCCGTCCTGATCCGAATCTGCAGGAGCTGCTGCGCTGCTGAGTATCGGCCATCCGCCGACTTGATCCTGGGAATCAATAATGCCGCGCACCACAGAGGTGTCGGAAAATCCTTGAGCCGCTTCGTAATAAAATCCTTCATAGGTGGCTGTACCGCTTTCCACTTCGCTCAGAATACGGCTGTCCACTGCATCCTGGGTGGGAAAGTTTGCACCCACATCCTGCAATACGTCTGCATAGGCTTCTTCGGCGCTTTGGGTGGTTTCAATATGAAAGGGAAAGGGCGTATCGACGCCGATAATGGATTTGACCGCTGAACCGCCCTGCACACCGCCTGACCAGTTGTCCGCGGAGATGTCAGGAAATCCTTCCACCACATTTTCTGCAACATACCATCGTCCTTCGATTCCGGAAGGATTGACAATCCGGTCGCGCACTGACTCTTTGGTGGCCGGTCCGGCTTTGAAATAATTGGCAACCATATTGATGGTGCCGCCTTCACCGCCGTAGGCGCTGTTAAAGCCCCAGTTGTAGACGACATTATTGCGAAAGTCGACATTCACGCACAGTGATGTGCTGCCGCCGGAGAACCGGGGATTGCGGCTGGAATGATGTGCCAGCAGATTGTGATGAAAACTGGCATTGTCTCCGCCCCAAATACCGCCGTATCCGTGTGCGCCCTTTTCATGATGTGAATAGTACAGACTTTCGGAAACCAGACAGCGCTGAATAGTCAGGCTGTCAATCCCGTAGAATGAAAACGCTTCGTCCACACTCCAGCTGGCGGAACAATGATCCAGGATTGCATTTTTGCAATACCGGCCCCATGCGGCATCGGATTCTTCGCCGGATTCATCGCCGAGGCGAAACCGCATATACCGAATGATCACCTCGTTGTGATTGACATATAGTGTGTGATCTTTGATACAAATCCCGTCGCCGGGCGCGGTTTGTCCGGCAATGGTGATATATGGACTTTTAATTTTCAGATCGGATTCCAGTTCAATCGTCCCTGAAACCTGAAACACAACAGTGCGCGGTCCGCTGGCTTCAATGGCTTCTCGCAGGCTGCCGGGTCCGCTGTCGCCGAGATGGGTGACAATATAAACCTCACCGCCGCGGCCCCCGCGCGTAAAACGTCCTGCGCCCTCAGCGCCGGGAAAAGCCAGTGTGCGGGTGTGTCCGTATAACGGTATCAAAAAAATAGCTATTAAAAGACTATAGACCCTCAATATTCTCATCAGCTCTTACCTTTCCCAATGTTGCCCCCCGTTGCGTATACCGGCCGGCGATTCAAACCGGCCGGCGATTGATTCTGTTTTATTTTAAAACGGTCATTTTTTTGGTCATGCTTTGACCGGCGGACTGCAACTGATACAGATAGACGCCCGTGGGCAGGCTCTCTGCATCTACACGGATCCGGTGCGTACCGGCTGACATTGTCTGATTAATCAGTTCCTTGATTTCATGTCCGAGCAGATCATAAATCGCAAGACGTGTGTGCCCGGCCTTGTCCAGAGTGAAGGAAATCGAGGTCACGGGATTGAACGGATTGGGATAATTCTGGTCCAGGGTGAATCCGTTCGGAGGCTGCGTTGGTTTCAACACCGGTTGCATGAATAGCCCAGCGGGGATCGCCGATGGCGCCGCCGTTTTCACCAAATGTAAGCAGCTGGTGAGCCTTCCGGCAGGGTGAAATCGCCGTTCTCCGGGCCTGCAAATTCAGGATCCACGTTCAGTGTATCCGAGACCGGATGATCGCGCCAGGTGCGGTTTCCTACATCCCACATACAAATATTATTGATCACGGCCTGATCCGGGGTCAAAGTTTCCTTGATGTTGATGACGGTCTTGTCCTTGTTGATCTGTTTTACCAGAATGCTGTTGCTGACTTTCCATTGTCCCAGATGCGGCCCCTTGGCGCAGAGAATGATCTCACGCCCGTCTTCGGTGCCGATATTGTACCAGGTGGTATGATCGATCAGGGCTGAAGGAGTGTGTTCCGGCAGGTTGCTTTCTGCAGGTCCGGCGACGCGGAATCCGTAACTGGAAATGGTGTTAAACGTTGAATTGGTCACTTGAATATAATGGGCGCCGCAGTATTTGTAATAGACAGACGTGCCGGTGCGTTCCACCACACAATTGTCCACAAACGTTGAATCGACGATCAGATTGCCGCGCATTTCAGAACCACCGGCAGCCAGAACATCACTGACAAAATCGTGGATATAGCAGTTTTCAACACGGATGTTATTGACCGTGGTGGGAGCGGGAAATTCGCCAAGATAAAACGTAACTGCATATTCAGCGCTCATTTCACCGGCATAACTTCCGTCCAGTTCCAGATTGCGCAGGGTCAGGGAAGCATTGTCCCCGACCTCAAACAAGCGGATTGTACTTTCACCGTCGGGTGGAGTGAGGATCTGCAATTTTGCCTTGTCCGGTTCTTCTTCTGTGCTTTCAACATCAATGGTCAGCCTTTTATCGACAATCGTACCAAATGTATAAGCGCTGGATTCTGTGTATTCACCGCCCGGAACCAGCTCGAGGATATCACCGTCCGCGGCATCTGTGATCGCCTGGGAGAGGGTGCCGTCGCCCGGTGCGACGTAGGTTTGTGCTACAAGCCCTGTCGCCAGTAAAAGGCTCAATAGTAGCAAATGTTTTCTCATTGTGGACCTCCTTGTTAACTGTGACTGTTTATATGATAAACTACGCTATTCGTTTACCAGACTGTTTAAATACTGTTCAAGAACGGTATAGCCGTCAGGTGTCAGATTGCGGGAATCGGCGGGTTCGTCCGGATCGAGACCATGCGTGTCTTCCCACACATCCGGAAGTCCGTCCTGATCCCGGTCCGGGGGAGCGGGATCGCAGTGCAGCTCCGGCCAGCCGCCGACCTGGGTTTGTGAATCGATAATACCGCTTTGTTCGCCATACTTGCCGCCATACGTGGCGGTGCCGGTGCGTATTTCCCGGATGATGCGTTTGTCCAGACTGTCGCGTTTCGGAAAAATGGCGCCGCAGGTTTGCAGTACCTGTTCGTATGCCTGTTCAGGTGTCTGTGTCGCCACCGGCGCGACCTGAAAGGGTGTGTCAACCCGGGCGCTGTTTTTATGTTTGCCCTGAACCCCGCCGGCCCAGTTGTCTGCTGTAACTTTCGGGAAACCATGTACCCGGTTTTCCGCCACATACCATTTGCCCTTGGCATCGTACGGCTCTACAATCCGGTTCCGGTGCCGCGAAGCCGGTCCGGCTTTATAATAGTTTGCGATGATATTTTGACGTCCGCCTTCGCCGCCGTAGCTGCTGTTAAAGCCCCAGTTATAAATGACATTGTTGCGGAAATCCGTCAGTTCGCGAACCGGTTTGGATTGATGCCGACTGCCGTTAAAACGGGGGGTACGACTGGCATGGTGTGCAAAACAATTATGATGAAAACTGGCGCCCATGCCACCCCAGATACCGCCGTATCCGTGCGGACCTTTATGATGCGCTGAATGGTGCAAACTTTCGGAAATCAGGCACCACTGGACGCTACTGTTCTCATTGTTCCAGAATGATGCCACTTCATCGTTGCCCCAACTGAACGAACAATGATCGACAAGTATGTCTTTCTGACCGACACAGCTGATGGCATCGGTTTCCACATGAGCTTTGTCGCCGGGACGCACCCTTATGTAGCGGATGATAATATTGTCCGCTTTAATTAAAACAGGATAATTCTTTATACAGATACCATCACCCGGAGCGGTCTGACCGGCAAGGGTCAGACCGCTTTCACGGATGATGAGCGGAGAGTTGAGATTAATGTGTCCTGAAACACGAAACAAGATGGTTCGTTTGCCGGGAGTTTCAACGGCCTGACGCAGACTGCCGGGACCGTTGTCATTCAAGTTGGTCACATAGTACACCTGTCCGCCGCGCCCGCCGGTTGTGTAGCGTCCGAAACCTTCAGCCCCCGGAAATGCCGGAATGCGGGAGATCGCCGGTGCTGTTATAGTCAGGCATATCAGAAAAAAGACGATACAGCAATGTGAAAATGATGGTTTGATATTAGATCCTTTCGGCATTTTCTTCAGGAACCGTCATCGGTTCACCGTTGATTTTGACCTCTGAGAGTCTCAGGTCTTTGACATGATTCAGAATATTGCCCTGCTCGACACCGTTAAATTTACAGGAATCCAGATAGATATGGGTGATCGGAGATCGTTCGTACCCTTCCAAAAGCAGCGCATATTTGCTTTTTTCACTGGTTACATTTTTCAAATGAATGTTGCGCACCACCGGCGTATAGTCGCCCGCATCTCCGTTTTCATAATGGAAATATACGCGCAGGATGGCGTCTGCCACCTGACCGATCCTGACATTGCGCATATATATATGTTCCACCGTACCGCCGCGCAGCGAGTTGGTTTTGATGCGCAGGGCGCGGTCCAGATTAGGGCTGTCCATGACACAATCCTCGACAAACACATTGCGGCAGCCGCCGGTCATTTCACTGCCGATAACCACACCGCCATGTCCGTCCTTCATACGGCAGTTGCGGATAATTACATTTTCAGTGGGTGTGTCCACGCGCCTGCCGTCACCGTTTCGTCCGGCTTTCAGGGCAATACAATCATCGCCGGTATCAAAATAACAGTTCTCAATCAGGATATTTTTACTGCTCTCCGGATTGCAGCCGTCGTTGTTCGGCCCGTGCGAGTCGATGGTTACATTGCGGACAGTGATATTCTCACTTAAAACCGGATGGATCTCCCACATGGGAGAGCGTTTCAGAGTCAGACCGTCAATCAGGATATTCTTACAGCGATAAAACTGAATAAAATTGACCCGAAGATAATGTCCTGGACCGAACACGCGTTCCTGCACCGGTGCATTGTCTTCACCCATCTGAAACAGTCTATCGCGATCCGCCTTTTGGTGCGGCATACCTTCCTGCCAACCATGATCCTGTTTTTTTGCCCATGACCACCAGTGTGTTTCATCCGCCTGACCGTCCAGAGTACCCTCGCCGGTGAGGGCAATGTTTTCCAGATTATATCCGTAAATGAGTGGTGAATAGTTCATACATTCAACACCTTCAAAACGGGTGTAAACCACCGGCAAATAATCTTCAAGATTCCGGCTAAAGAGTATGGTAGCACCATCACTGATATGCAGATTGACATTGCTTTTTAAATGGATCGCGCCTGTGAGATATTTGCCTTGCGGTACAATGACACGGCCGCCGCCCGAATCATGACAGGCTGCAATAGCCTGCACAAATGCCTCTGTGCAATCGGTGACCCCGTCTCCTTGAGCGCCAAAGTCGGTCACGTCAAACGAGCGTTCCGGAAATTGAGGCGGTTTGATCTGTTCCAGAATCTCAGATACCTGGTCCCAGCCTGTGGTCGGCGAGGGTGTGCCTGCGCAGGAAACCAGCACGAACAGACCCAGTGTAAGTAGATAAATTCGTTTGTTGAGGAGGGTTTTCATAGGATTGATTCGCGTTAGGTTTATGGTATTTAAATTACACTATAATAAACAGGTTTTGTCCGTTAAATAAAAGTAATAAACGGTGAAAAACAGTGAACAACATTAGACAACATCCATCAACAGACTAGAACGGGCTGTCTTTACCGAAAATGTTCCTGATACAAAGGTTATTAAAGATATTATACGTTTCAATAAAAAAATATCGGTAACGCCTGTTAAAGTCTTGCATTTATGGCACGAAACTATTACATTCGAACAGCTTCACCGGTTCAGGAATTTTTTTATCCATCTTAATTGTCACCGCCGCTGTTTTAGAGATTGAAAGCATATGGGCCTTGATTACAAATATAAAAAGAGTCTTGAAAAGATATTAAACAGTCAGGAATTTTCCCACTCTAAAATTTATCAGCAGTTTCTCCGTTACCTGGTTCACGCATCCAGTGAGGGAGAGGCTCCAAAAGAAACCACGATTGCCATTGATGTCTTTGGCAAAGACTCTTCATTTAACCCTGCCGAAGACACCACCGTCCGGTCACATATTTATACGCTACGAAAAAAACTGCAGAGTTATTATTACAGTGAAGGCCGGAAAGACAAGTATCGACTGCGGATTCCCAAGGGGCATTATGAGGCGAAATTTGTTCCCAATGTAGAGAGTATCTATCATCCCAAAAATATTGTTTCAGTGCTGAAAACATATTATCATTGGCTGATCATTGCTGCGCTCTGCGCGCTTGTTTTTCTGCTCTGGCAGCAGAATCAAAGCCTTGAACAGGATATTGATGCTTATACGGTGCTGAGTGAGTCTGATCCGGTCTGGCAAGAGTATCTGAGTTCAGAAAAATCGATTCTGGTTATACTGGGGAATCATTTTTTCTTTGACGAGTACAGTGAAAAATATGAGGAATTTATTGCCATGCGGCATCCCAAAGTCAATTCAATGCAAGACTTTGAGGCGTACCGCAAACGGCGTCCGGGGGTGACCTATCAGGTGACCAATGAGCCGTATTTCCCGTATCACAGCATCTGGAGTCTGCCACCGGTCTTGGAACTTTTTTATTCCGTGCACAAACGTCCCATACTGCGCAAGTCATCCGAGATCAGTCCTCAGATCCTGGATGAATATCATATTCTGTTTCTGGGCAGCATTAAAACACTGTACAAGCTGAAACACACCCTGTTGAAATCCAATTTTGATTTCGAAATTTCACCGCACAAGGTATTTTATACCGATCCGGAGAGTGGAAAAAGACAGGTGTTCGAAACCACGCTGCATTCACCCGGACCCAATGAGGACCTGGTTCTGGCGCTCAAGCTGCCGGGGCCGGATAACAATTCGATCTTTATTATCGCGTCCTACCATTCTCTCGGTGCGCCGGAAATCTCAAAGTTTATGACGTCCCTGTCCATGCGCAAACCCATGAATGACATGCTCATGCAGAAATACGGCAAGATTCCGCAGTATTTTGAGGCGCTGTTTCGCGTCACCGGGATTGACAAGACCGCCTATAACACCGAGATTCTGATCCTTAATAAAATTACTTCGGACGATATTGTGACTGCCGCGGCTCGTGATTCTCTGAACTGACAGCTCAGGCGATTCGTTTTAGAAATTGTGGTTCGTTGCGGTGTCCGGATGCCTGTTCATAGGCGTAAGCCAGACGGATGAGCAGCGGTTCCTGCCAGGCGCCGGAGAAGAACGAAATCCCGACCGGCAATCCATGCACAAATCCTGCCGGCACGGTAATGTTTGGATATCCCGCGCGCGCCGCAGGAGAAGAACTGCCGCCGAGAAAATGATCGCCGTTAATCCAGTCTGTGGGCCAGGCCGGACTGCCTGTCGGCGCAATCAGCGCATCCACGTTGTGTTTGCGCAGGGTGGCATCTATTCCTTCATCGCGTGATTTTTCTCGTACGGTTGCCATAGCTTCCCGGTATTCGGGACTTGAAAGATCGCCTTTTTCCTGAGCCATTTCGAATATTTCCTGACCGAAATACGGCATCTCTTGATCCGAATAGTCGCGATTGAATGCGATCAGGTCCGATAATGTTTTCGGCTGATCCGGTCCCGTACCTTTGAGATAGGCATTAATGCCGTCCTTGAATTCATACAGCAGCAGGTCGAATGCCGCCCGACCGTAGGTGCCGCTGGTTTCAATATTTGCCGTATCCACAATTTCCGCATTTAGGTCGCGCATCACTTTTATCGCCCCTTGCATTAATTCATCCACCTGCGGCAAAAAGCCGAAAAAATTGCGCGCCACACCGATGCGCGCGCCCTGCATGCCGTCCGGTTTCAGATACCGGGTATAATCAGGATGAGATTTTGCTGTTTTGTTCTGCGTCGCTTTATCGCGTGGATCAGCTCCGGCCATGGCAGTCAACATCAGCGCCGCATCCGCCACCGTGCGCGCCATGGCGCCGGCCGTGTCCTGGGTCGCTGAGATCGGAATAATGCCGCTGCGCCCGAGCAGTCCCACTGTGGGTTTGATGCCCACAATCCCGTTGGCATTGGCGGGGCACACCACCGAGCCGTTGGTTTCCGTACCTACAGCCAGGGCACAGAGATTGGCGCTCACCGCCACTGCAGAACCGGAACTGGAACCGCAGGGATTGCGGTCGAGAACATAGGGATTGCGCGTCTGTCCGCCGCGGCCGCTCCAGCCGCTGCTAGAGTGCAGGGAACGGAAATTCGCCCACTCGCTCAAATTCGCTTTGGCCAGGATGACCGCGCCGGCCTTGCGCAGTTTTTCTACGATGAATGCGTCCTGACGTGCGTGCCAGCCCTGCAAAGCCAGTGAACCGGCCGTGGTCATCATCTTGTCTGCTGTGTCAATATTGTCTTTGAGGATCACCGGTATCCCGTGCAGCGGACCGCGCACTGTCCCGGCTTGTCGTTCATGATCGAGCTGTGCGGCAATGTCAGCAGCATCAGGATTGATCTCAAGAATTGCATTCAACGCAGGGCCGCTTTGATCTACATCACGGATGCGCGACAAGTACTGCTCTGTGATCTCCCGGCTTGTCAGATCGCCGGATTGCATTGCGGTACAAGTCCATTCAGCCAGCTCAAAGCTCGCAATGTCGGTACGGCGTGAGCGCTCGCCTCCGCAGGACAGCCAGCTGCTCAGAGCCGCTCCCGTGCCGCTTAACGCGGCTGTTCTGAAAAATTCGCGTCGTTTCATGATGATCCTTTCATTGACTTGTTTTCAGTCAAATGATACTCGATTATCGGCGTTTTTTCTTTTCCTTTTTAATGGCTTTAACCATCTTGCCGAATTCCTTGTCGCGTTCCCGTCGTTCGTGATAGGAACGGCTGTAATGCGCGGCTTGTTTTTTCATCTTGACATAGTTTTCATAATGCCCTGCGTCCAGTTTACTGTTTTCCAGTGCGTTAAGCACAGCGCATCCGCTTTCATGCTCATGGGTGCAGTCGTTGAAACGGCAGTGTCGAGACAGTTCAGCAATGTCTGAAAATGCCGCGCTTAGACCGGTATCCGAGTCAAAATGTCCCAATTCACGCATTCCCGGTGTGTCCAGGATCATGGCCCCGTTGGGCAGGAATAAGAGTTCCCGGCGTGTGGTGGTATGCCGGCCTTTGCCGTCCCGGCGAACGGTTGTGGTAGCGTGCGACTCGTCGTTCAGCAACCGGTTCATCAGGGTGGTTTTGCCCACACCTGACGATCCAAGAAGACAGTATGTGCAGCCGGGCTGCAGCAATGCTGTCATTGATTCCAATCCGGTTCCGGTGCTGCTGCTAAAGGCATGTACCGGAAGGTCAGGCTGCAGGTCATGGATCTTTCGGATTTTAGCCTGTATATCGGCTTGATCAGTCAAATCCGCTTTGCTCAACAGGATCACCGGTTGAATACCGCTGTCCAGCACCACCACCAGATACCGCTCCAGGCGCCGCAGATTGAAATTGGCGTCCAGTGACTGCATGATCATGGCGATATCAATATTGGTGGCAATCAGTTGGAATTCGACGGATTTACCAGCTGTTTTTCGTTTGAGAATGCTTTTGCGCGGCAGGACAGAGTGAATGACGGCCAGACTGTCGTCGACGATATCCGTCGCCACCCAGTCGCCGGCAGCCGGAAGGTCCAGAGGCGAATTTGAGCCGTACATCAGATTGCCGGTCAGCTGCGCCCTTACCTGCTGCTCACCCGTGCTGATTAGAAAATTATCACGATTAACGGTCAGCACGCGCGCGATTTGGTGCCCGCCGGCATCCGCATGCTGCTGGAACCACTCGTCAAAACCAAGGTCGGTAAGCGTCATATTCGGTTTTCCTTTTGACTGTTTAAAAATCAAAACAAATTACAACAATTAACAGTAGAATGCAAACGGGTATTGCAGAGCGTTTTTTATAATCAAACAGGCAGGATATGACGGAATGCACAGGATATCCAGAAAATCAATTAAATCCTGTTGATCCGGACGATCCTGTCCAGGCCTATTTTATCGATATAGTCCGTATTTAACATTTTCACCGGAATAGTCCTTGATTATCACAGTCAGGAGCATTATATTCACGTTTTGCGTTTAAAAACAGGTGCGAATAGAAATGAAAGCTGTTATTGTCGGCGGCGGGATCGTGGGATTTCAGATCGCCAAAAAACTTGTTGAAATTGACGCCAATGTGGTGCTGATCGAAAGCGATCAGGTACGTGCTGAATATCTGTCGAACCATCTGGACTGCCTGGTGATCAATGACGAAGGTAACAATATAAAAGTGCTTCGCCAGGCCGGAATCAGCGATGCGGATTATTTTATCAGTATGACCAATGATGATTCCGTTAATCTGATCTGCTGCGAACTGGCGGATCAGGGGCCCTACAAGATCGCCCGGGTGAAAAATCTTGATTACGCCAGCACCGAGCGGCTGAAGCAAAATCTCCGTTCTATAGATCTGGTGGTCAATCCCCAGGCCGAAGCCGCGGAAAAGATCATTCATGCGGTGGAGCACGGCGCATACAGTGATGTGTTCAGTTTTATCAGCGGCAGACTGCGTATGCGCAATCTGTTAATCACGGCGGATTCCCCGTTTTTGGGCCGCAGTATCAGCGATATCAAGGAACAGATGCCCTATGATTTTCTTGTTGCCGGCATTGTGCGTCATGATCGATTTATTGTGCCCACCGGTGATACTCAGGTGAAACACGAGGACAATCTTTATATTCTGGCTTCTGCCGGGGATATTGAAACCATCTTTGATGAAATCGGCGTGGTCAAGACCGGCATCCGCGATATTCTCATCATCGGCGGCGGCAAGATCGGCCGTCAGGTCGCCGCTCATTTTATGAATGCGGAATCACCGGCGAGTTCCGTGCTCAACCGAATCGTCAGGCCAAACGGCCAAACCGTCAAACAACGTGAAGTGCGCTCGATCAAAATCATTGAACGTGACTATGAAAAGTGTAAATCGCTGGTCAAGGATTTTCCCTCGTCCATGATCATCAATGCGGATATCTCGGATGAATCTTTGTTCAAAGAAGAAAATCTGGGTCGTTATGACCTGATCATCACAGCCACTGATCGTCACGAACTGAATGTACTGTCTGCGCTTTATGCTAAAAAAATGGGGGTTAAACGCGCCATCAGTGTCGCAAATAATCTGAATTATATTAATATGGCCATCCGTCTGGGGATCGATGTGGTTGTCAGTCCTAAAAATAGTATTATCGATCCTATTTTTAAACACATTCAGACCGGCGTGTTCAAGAGTGTACACAGTATCGCAGACACCGAAGTCGATGTGATTGAGACTTTTGTCAAGGAAAAAAGCAGAATTGCCGGAAAACGCGTTCGCGATATTCACCTGCCCGCCCGGTCTCTGATTCTGGCTGTGACCCGTGACGGAAAAAATACAATACCGGATGGTGGTTTTATAATCGAGTCAGGCGATGATCTGATTGTGATGAGCAAAGAAGAGTCGGTGGCACGCCTGAACAAACTGTTTGCGGAGAAATAGACGTGCTCAATCTTATGCAGGTTCTGCGGATCATTGCGCTCCTGACGCTAATTCTGTGCGCTTTTATGCTGTTACCGGTGCTGGTCGCTTTGTTTTATAAAGAATATCAGACGCTCTCGGCGTTTTTGATTCCCCTTGCCGGGACCGCTGTGCTATCCGGGTTGTTTCTGATGTTGTCCAGCGCTTTCAAGATAGAAGAACTGTCTGTTAAAGATGGATTTTTATTTGTCAGTCTCAGCTGGATAACCGCTTCGCTGGTCGGATGTCTGCCGTTTGTCATTTCCGGCGCTATCCCGTCGTTCACTGATGCGTTTTTCGAAGCCATGTCCGGTTTCAGCACGACCGGAGCCTCGATTCTGACCGATATCGAATCCCTGCCGTACAGTCTTTTGTTCTGGCGCTCCCTGACTCACTGGTTGGGCGGTATGGGGATCGTGGTGCTCACGGTGGCGCTGCTGCCGATCCTCGGGATCGGCGGTGTGCATCTGCTCAAAGCCGAAGCACCCGGTCCTATGCTTGACAAGACCATGCCGCGCATCACTCAGACTGCCAAAACCCTGTGGATGCTGTATCTCTCGCTTACAGTGCTGGAAACCCTGCTGCTCATGTTCGGCGGCATGTCTCTGTTCGAAGCCCTGACGCACACGTTCGGCACCCTGGCCACCGGCGGATTTTCGCCGAAAAATGCCAGTGTCGGATATTATTCCTCCGCTTATATTCAGATTGTGGTCACTGTATTTATGATCCTGGCCGGGATCAATTTCGGTTTGTATTTCCGAGCCGTCACAGGACGTTTTGATCAGGTGCTGCGCAGCAGCGAGCTTAAAGTGTATCTGTCCATCTTTGTCATCGCTTCCGCTGTCGTTGCGATTTCATTGTACGGGACGGTGTATACCGGAGCGGGGGAGAGTCTGCGCTATGCCGCGTTCCAGTCCGCGTCCATTCTCACCACGACCGGTTACGCCACTGCGGATTTTGCCGCCTGGCCGGCTCTGGCGAAAGGGGCGCTCTTTTTTCTCATGTTTATCGGCGGCTGTTCCGGATCCACCGGCGGCGGCATTAAGGTGATCCGCGTGTTCTCGCTGATCAAACTGGCTATGAACGAAATGAAACACATGATCCATCCGCGCGGAATTTTCCGAATCCGTATTGACGGCGAAATCCTGGCGAAAAAATATTTTTATCCGGTGATCGGTTTTTTTGTTCTCTATATCTTTATCCTGCTGCTCATCACTCTGGCCGTGGCTGCCGCCGACAATGATCTGTTGACCTCATTTTCCACCGCTCTGGTCACGCTGGGCAATATCGGCCCCGGTTTCGGTAAAATCGGTCCGACACTCAATTACCAGTTTTTTCCGGACACTATAAAATGGATTTTGTCATTCGCCATGATGATCGGTCGGCTGGAGCTGTACACCGTGCTGGTATTGTTCACCAGAGAGTTCTGGCAGCAATGATTATCCCGGACCTCGAACCACATACCTTATACCCTGTAACAATTATCTCAAACTCCTTATCCCAAAACATAGAGTTGTTTATTTTAAAGAGAACCTAAATGCATCAATCTTTGCACAATATGAATTCCAAAGAACTGGGCAGACTGTTTCCGGTCGAAATTGCCGAACCGAATCCGAATTGGCGGCTTTTGTATGAACAGGAATGCGCCCGTGTCCGGGCGAGATTCGGTGAGCCTATTCACTGCATCGATCATATCGGCAGCACGTCTGTGCCCGGATTGCGCGCAAAGCCGGTCATTGATATTCTGCTGCAAATCACCCGTGACTGCGATGTGAAAAGAGTGACCGACATGATGCAGGATCTGGGATATGACATTATCCGCAAACTTGAGAATCCACCGCCGCACCTCCTGTGCGTCAAAGGCTATACTCCGGCGGGTTATCAGGGCCAGCCGTTCCACGTACAGGTGCGCTATCCCGGTGAGTGGGATGAATTACGATTCCGGGACATTCTGATTGCACATCCCCCGATTGCCAACGATTATGCCCGTCTCAAGGAGAAACTGGCTGCACAATACAAACATGACCGCGACGCTTATACAGATGCGAAAAGCGAATTTATCAAGGCGATTCTTGAACAACCGTGGAAATAGTGTCTGCCGGACGGTTTGATCTCGAACAGTATGTACTGCAGTACTTTTAAAATTTGATTTATATTAATGATATACAATAACTTATAAATGGCTTTATCACACCTTGTTTGCAACTTGTTTACGAAATCAATATCGACCGGCGAAACCGGACGGGCGGCTACGGGCAGTTATTTTTCGATTCAGAATCAAAGCCGCTGGAGAGAGCAAAAATGTATTTAAAAGGGTGGGAGACATTTTTTAATCTCGTCACGATCCTCCAGCTCGTGATGCCTGTCAAATGACAATCAGCCCATCCATATGCAATGGCAATGCTCTGCATTGCACAGCTTTTGAACAAAAGCAGCGCCCAGTCCATAAAATTTGGGCGCAGAGCGAGCGGTGCGGCTACGCTCCATTGTTGCATTCAATCCCGGTATCACCCAACCTGTCCCGTAGGGACAAAATATCTATAGAACCCATGCGAACCCAAAAAAAGCACCCCGTCAGGGGTGCCATAGGCCGGAAAAGGCAGTCAAGGCTGCAAACGATTGATTCCGGGATGTTCTGGAAAGGGTTTTTCACACCCTGATTAAAATTGGTCTTATTGCGTCCCTCCGGGACGCCTGTTTTCGTTTGATGGATATTGCTATAGATATACCGCCCCTTCCGGGACGAGGATTGTGCAGCATTGAAGATTCAGCATATCGAGTGTTTCCCGGATTTGAATATCCCAGGTTTTGTAACCTCGATATTTCATTGTAAGGGTAATTTGAACTTTACATGCCCTTCATTCATGATACCTCATAAATCTGTCCCGGTTATCGGGAAGCTGTCCCGTAGGGACAAAATATTTATAGAACCCATGCGAACCCAAAAAAAGCACCCCTTCAGGGGCGCCATAGGCCGGAACCGCCAGTCAATGCTGCGAATGATTGATTCCGGGATGTTCTGGAAAGGGTTTTTCACACCCTGATTAAAATTGGTCTTATTGCGTCCCTACGGGACGCCTGTTTTCGTTTGATGGATATTGCTATAGATATACCGTCCCTACCGGGACGGGGATTGTGCATCATTGAAGAATCAGCATATCGAGTGTTTCCCGGATTTGAATATTCCAGGTTTTGTAACCTCGATATTTCATTGTAAGGGTAATTTGAGCTTTACATGCCCTTCATTCATGATACCTCATAAACCTGTCCCGACTATCGGGAGCCTGTCCCGTAGGGACAAAATATTTATAGAACCCATGCGAACCCAAAAAAAGCACCCCGTCAGGGGTGTCATAGGCCGGAAAAGGCAGTCAAGGCTGCAAACGATTGATTCCGGGATGTTCTGGAAAGGGTTTTTCACACCCTGATTAAAATTGGTCTTATTGCGTCCCTGCGGGACGCCTGTTTTCGTTTGATGGATATTGCTATAGATATACCGTCCCTGCCGGGACGGGGATTGTGCATCATTGAAGAATCAGCATATCGAGTGTTTCCCGGATTTGAATATTCCAGGTTTTGTAACCTCGATATTTCATTGTAAGGGTAATTTGAACTTTACATGCCCTTCATTCATGACACCTCACAAACCTGTCCCGTAGGGACAAAATATCTATAGAACCCATGCGAACCCAAAAAAGCGCCCCATCAGTACATACTAGAGTACTGTTCGATTACTCGGGTGCTTTGATCAGTAAATTCAAACAGCGCTCAGGCTGTACCCGTATTCTCGACAGACACCAGGGCTGTACCATCCCACCCGTAAATTTTACTGAACATTCCAAGTAACATGTTTTACAGAAAAATATTTCACTCGGCATGCATTTAAAATATAAAATAATAAATTACAGCATTTTGAGGCAAAATCGCGCATTTTGCGGCGGCCGGGGAACAGAAAGTTCTATTATAGATTTGATTTCAAAGTATGAATCATTATATTCTATTAATTGACAGGTAGATAAAAGTATTTCACACGAAATTGGCTATTATGAATAAAACACCGATCCGCATTTTCATTGCAGATGATAATGCCCTGCTTCTTAAAGGCCTTGAGACGATGTTGGGTGATCAGGATGATTTTATCATTGTGGGGACGGCGCCCAACGGCTCTAAAGCTGTGGAACTTATTAAAAGCTCCCAACCCGCAGTGGCGCTTATTGATATCGGTATGCCTGAAAAAGACGGACTGGAAGTAACTCAAATTCTTCACAAAAATTTTCCGCAAATAAAAGTGATTATTCTTGGGTTGATTGATCTGACAGATGAAATCATGGCATGTATCGAAGCCGGTGCAACCGGCTATATATTAAAAGAATCCCCATTTGAACATCTTGTCGAGACCATTCGTTCAGTCCACAATAATGAAGCTTTTTGTTCACCCCGGATGGCTGCTTCACTCTTTTCCCGAATTGCAGAATTGACAAGCAAAGTCAACGAAAAAATACCATTCGATTCCGTCAGACTGACTTTGCGCGAAATTGATGTCGTTAATCTAATCGCCGAAGGTCTGTCTAACAAGGAAATCGCCGCCAGGCTTTTTATAGAAACACAAACGGTAAAAAATCATATCCATAATATCCTTGATAAACTGCAACTGCACAATCGCTTTGAAACGGTACAATATGCCCGTGAAAGAAAACTCTTGAAATAAAAGCAAAGTACCAGTACTTTTCCCACCAAAAAACAATTCAATCCATCAGAGGACTGGTCCCTATTATAGACCTTTTTTGAACCTTTCGGTCTATTGACTTTCTGCACATTTATGTGGACATTGTGTTCGTACGATTAAATGAGATAATGCCATGCCTCAGATAAATGTGATGCTTTCGAGCCGACCCAAATTGTTGTCAGAAGTGATTCAAAACCTGATTAAACGCCAGCCGGATATGAAGCTTGTGGGTGAAGTTATTGATCCTATTGAGCTCATATTTGCCCTGCGAATAACCTCTGCGGATGTGGTGATTATCACACCCCTTAAAACGAACGGCAATCCCAGAATCTGCTGTCAATTGATCGAGGAACACCCTCTGTTGAGAATATTAATATTAACTCTGGAAAGTAAAGCGCTCTACATTTATCAGTCAGGTTTAGAGAAAAAATGTATCGAGGCGCCTTCTGAACAGATCATTATAGATATTATTCGTGGATTGTGATAGCAAACCGGGAATGGTGACAGGTTTTGTTTATTTTAAAAAATGAAATATTTTCTTTGAATGAGAATTGAATCGTGAGAAAATTAATTGAAAACAAGTCCAAATGCCTGATTATACAATCAGAATTTTCCGAATTCAGCTTTTGGAACTATGTGGATGTGTGTAAAATTATTGGAGCCAAGTATCCTTCCGCACCGTTGGGTCTCTTGACCGTGGCTGCATTGCTGCCGCAACACTGGATTTTTAAACTTGTGGATGCGAATATTACACCGGTTCTTGATGAGCACTTTGAATGGGCGGATATTGTGTGCCTCGGAGGTATGTTGCCTCAGCAACCCAACATGTTATCCCTGATTGACCGAGCCCACCAGTTTAATTTGCCTGTTGTGGTAGGTGGACCGGATCCGACCTCTCAGCCTGAATTGTATCAATCTGCCGACTATCTTGTGCTTGGAGAAGGGGAAGTGACCATTCCTCTTTTTATCGCTGACCTGGAAAAAGGCTTGCATCGGGGTCAATACCAATCAATTGAAAAAGCCGATATGACAGAGGCTGTTGTACCCCGCTTTGATTTAATACGATTTCGGGATTATTTACAAATGGGCATTCAATATTCCAGAGGCTGCCCGTTTCATTGTGAGTTTTGCAATATTGTTGAATTGTTTGGCAGAAATCCGAGAACCAAGACGTCTGAGCAGGTTTTACTGGAACTGCAGACACTTTACAATTTGGGGTATCGTGGACATATTGATATTGTAGATGATAATTTCATTGGACATAAAAAGAATGTTAAAAAACTTTTGACTGACATCAGGGAATGGTCCGAACAAACCCGCTATCCATTCTATTTCTCAACTGAATGTTCAATCAATCTGGTAGACGATGAAAGTCTGATGCAAATGATGCGTGATGTGGATTTCAGATATGTTTTCATAGGGATTGAAACACCGGAAGAAAGCGCTTTAATAATGGCGAATAAAAATGAAAATATAAATAAATCTACAAGTGCAGTCGTGAAAACGATCTCTTCATATGGTATGATTGTTAATGCAGGTTTTATTATTGGATTCGATCAGGAGAGCAATCAGATCGCTGATAACATGATTCGTTGTATACAGGATTCAGGTATCTCCATGGCCATGCTTGGGCTTTTATACGCACTGCCAAACACCAGATTGTCAAAACGCTTAATGAATCAGGGCAGATTGTTTGAATACAGTTCTGCGGAGAAAGAAAACCAGATATTAATTGATCAAACTACAACCGGTTTGAATTTTATGACAGACAGACCCAGGCTCAATATACTGAACGATTACCTTTGTATTGAAAAGTTTATTTATGATCCGGAAAATTATTTTGATAGAGTTACCACCACCGCTTTTCAATTGGAATGGATTCCTAAATTTAAACCGGGATTTTTCAGATGGTTGAAAACAGGAATGGCCTTTATCAAGGTGAGCCTCAAATTGGGCAAAGACAGACAAACAGCTTGGTCCTATTATAAAATGTTATTCAGAGTTCTCTTGAAAAACGCTCGGGCAATTGAACCGGCTGTCAGTCTTTCAGCCATGTTTATCCATTTTCATCGCCAGTCAATGTTCATAATAAAGCATATTGATGAAGAAATTATAGCCCAAAAGCGCTTTCAACAGGAACAAACAGAACTGCTTTTTAAAGACAGTATTCTATCACGAATGCAATTGCAGACTGAGAAATAAAGTTCGCTGCATAGAAATCAGAAAAGATGATTGATGTACAAACCGTTACAAAGAACCAATGATTCATCAGCAAACTTTAAACAGAAAGGAAATAGAACATGAATATTTATATCGGAAATTTGGCAGAAAATATTACAGAGGATGATCTGAAAAAAGTATTTGAGGCTTTTGGCCCGGTTACATCCGTCAATGTAATTAAAGACAAATACACCAACAAATCCCGGGGCTTTGCATTTGTTGAGATGGCTTCTGACAAAGATGGACAGGCGGCGATCGATGGTTTAAACGGCAAGGACTTGAAGGGATCAACCCTTACTGTCAATGAAGCCCGTCCCCGAAAAGAAAGACAGGGAGGCGGAAGGCGGTAATTTAGCACGCCATTATCGTAAAGTTAAAATACATATATGCGGAATTGGGCTTATCTCCGGATTCTTATACCGGGTATGGCAAGTTCATTTGCATGAAATACTTGACCAATCTGAGAAAAGTGAATCGGAATTTAGAGCAAGTTTTTACTTTAACACGATTGCCCGATCAGATTAAAAAATCCGTAAAAGTATAAAACTGCATAGGGATTGGACACGCCGCTTTGTAGAGGAGGTAACGAAACCGGGAAGCAGACTGTTTAAGACCATCAAAACCGCTATTCATAGAAAGATATTGATCATGAATTCCGTATCAACCCATTCAAGACTCGATCGCATTGCGTTTATTGGCAATTACCTGCCGCGTCAATGCGGCATCGCCACATTTACAACGGATTTAAGCAACGCCATTGCGACGAAATTTGATCAAACAACCTGCATCGCTGTTCCGGTCAATGATGTGAAGGCCGGCTATAATTATCCTGACCAGGTTCGGTTTGAAATTTCTGAAAAGGACATCGATTCTTATCGCCGCGCTGCAGATTTTCTGAACATAAACAGCGTGGACCTCGTTTCACTGCAGCATGAGTATGGTATATTTGGAGGTCGGGCAGGCAGTCATATTCTGGTACTTTTGCGCGAGTTGAGGATGCCTGTTGTAACCACTTTTCATACCATTCTGCGTGATCCTGATCCTGATCAAAAAAGGGTACTGCAGGAAATATCGTCGCTGTCAGATCGAGTTGTAGTTATGAGTCAACACGGTGCGGAATTCCTGCATGATGTCTATGGCGTAGCATCGGATAAAATTGACCTGATTCCACACGGCATCCCGGATGTGCCCTTTGTTGATCCAAGTTTTCACAAAGATCTGTTTGGCGTCGAAGGCAAAATTGTCCTGCTGAGCTTTGGATTGTTGTCTGAAAATAAGGGCATTGAAAACGTCATTTCAGCTTTACCCGCCATTTTGCAAAGTTATCCGAACATTGTTTATTTCGTCGTTGGCGCAACCCACCCCCATGTCATTCGGAGCGAGGGGGAAACCTACCGATTATACTTGCAGCGCCTGGCCAGAGAGAAAAAAGTGCAAAGTCAGGTCATTTTTTATAATCGCTTTGTCAGCAGGGAAGAACTCACTGAATTCATCAGCGCCGCGGACATTTACATTACACCTTATCTGAATGAAGCGCAAATCACTTCCGGAACGCTTGCATATACACTGGGGGCTGGAAAGGCCGTGATTTCGACGCCATACTGGTATGCGGATGAACTCTTATCTGATGGACGGGGGGTGCTGGTGCCATTTCAGGATTCTGACGCACTCGCCAATCAGGTGATTCGGCTTTTAGACAATGAATCCGAACGCGATGCCATGAGAAAGCGGGCCTATGTGTACGGCAGACAGATGATCTGGCCCCAGGTTGCGGAACGCTATGAAGAGTGCTTTAAACGCACACGCAAAGAGCGTCGCCATTTTACCCGCCCTGGTTTTGCAGTCAAACCATTGGATAAACGTCCAGCCGATTTACCGCCTGTAAAGCTTGACCACTTGTTACATATGACAGATGAGACGGGTATAATCCAACATGCCATATTCACAGTTCCAAACTATAGCGAAGGATACTCGATCGACGATAATGCCCGGGCTCTGATCGTGAGTGTTCTCCTGGAATCCCTGGGGAATGAAAACACACTGCAACTCGGTTCCCGCTATCTTGCTTTTATCTGGTATGCCTTTAATTCAGAAATTGGACGTTTTCGAAATTTTATGGATTATCAACGTAACTGGCTGGAGAAGATCGGTTCTGAAGACAGCCATGGCCGAACGTTGTGGGCGTTAGGGACTGTATTGGGTCGATCAAATATACCGGCCCTGCACAGCATGGCTGGATGGGTGTTCGAGCAGGCCCTGCCGGCCATTCTCGAGACGACCAGCCCCCGCGCCTGGGCTTTTACAATAATGGGGATTCAGGAATACCTGCATCGATTTACCGGTGATCGGCGAGCCATCCAGGTGCTTGAGGAATTGTCCATGCAATTATATAAATTGTATAAAGAAAACTATTCTGATAAATGGCAATGGTATGAAGACCGGTTAACCTATTGCAATGCCGCACTGCCGCACGCTTTACTTACGAGTGGCAATGTCATGTCCAATACCTCTTTGACAGAGGCCGGTTTAGAGTCATTGAACTGGTTGTCTGATTTACAGCATTCGGATGTGGGATATTTTTTCCCTATAGGATCCAATGGATTTTATCAGCAGGGGTCAAAGCGCGCGCGCTTTGACCAACAGCCGGTCGAAGCACAAACCATGGTTTCTGCGTGTCTTGAAGCTTACCGGATCACCGGCGACAAACGTTGGCAGGAAGAAGCACGCCGGACCTTTGAGTGGTTTCTCGGACATAACGACTTGAATCTTCCTGTTTATGATCCAACTACAGGAGGATGCCAGGACGGTTTGCATCCCGACAGTGTGAACAAGAACCAGGGTGCAGAGTCGACGCTGGCCTTTCTTCAGGCCCTGCTGGAATTGCGCCTGGCTGAAAATATTTTATTAACCCAGGAGATTAAAAGCCAATGAATAACGAATATCCAGAGCTCTTTCGACGCCACGAACATAATCCCATTCTGACGGCTGCACAATGGCCGTACCGGGTTAATTCTGTTTTCAACCCCGGCGCCGTATTAATGCCTGATGGTGTCACTCTTCTTTTGTGCCGTGTTGAAGATCGACGCGGGCATTCCCACTTGTGCGCTGCGCGCTCAGATAATGGCATAGATAACTGGAAGATCGATACACAGCCGACGTTGATGCCGGATCCGGAGCGCTTTCCGGAGGAAGTTTGGGGCATTGAAGATCCACGTATCACCTATGTTAGCGAACTTGATAAATATGCCATCGTTTATACCACCTACACCCGAGAAGGACCGGGGGTATCTCTGGCTCTCACAGAAGATTTTCACCATTTTGAACGCTATGGCTTGATTTTGCAGCCTGAGGATAAAGACGCCGTGCTTTTGCCTGAACGCATTAATGGCAATTGGGCATTGATTCATCGTCCGGTCGCCATGCCCGGAGCACATATGTGGCTTTCCTATTCCTCCAATCTGCGTCACTGGGGCGACCACAAGCTCATGTTAAAAGCCAGGCGCGGAGCCTGGTGGGATGCGAACAAAATCGGGCTCTCGCCTCCGCCTATAAAAACCAAAGCAGGATGGCTGGTCATCTATCACGGTGTCCGTGTAAATGCAGCCGGCGCCATTTATCGGCTCGGACTGGCCCTGTTCGATTTAAATAAACCGGAGATCTGCCTCAAACGCGGTGATGAATGGGTTTTTTCTCCAGAGGAACCATACGAACGTCGTGGCGATGTTGACCATGTTGTCTTTCCATGCGGTTATACCATAGCACCCGATGGCGACACGATTCGTCTGTATTACGGCGCGGCGGATACGAGCATTGCCCTGGTCACCGGCAGTGTGAACGCCATGCTGGAATGGCTTGCTCAACACTGATTCAGCGCCTGGGAATGGATCCTGACCGGACTGATTAAAGGGGGCGGATTTTGTATGATCAGTAAAACAGGGTTTATATATCAATATTTGCAAGTATATGTAAAACAAGATCAAACCGGGGGCATTCACCAATTGTTCATAAAAAAACGCATAATCTATCAAAAAATTGGCTTGATTGCTGATTTTTTGATAGATTGTTATGATGGTTCCAATAAATTTATATATATGATTTAAACACCGGAGGATGTTGTGAAAACAAAATCTGATAGAGTTTGGTTGTTTCACAAACAATTAATTATCTGCATATTTAATATTCTGCTGATAAATCTGCTTGCCATACAACCGGCCGGCATTCTGGCAGTCCGCTTTCCCAGAATGTCTGTGCATCAATGTTCGATCGCCCGGCACACGATCGAACCCAGCCCGCGCCTCCGGCCGTGGTTCCGGGGGAACCGTCAACAGGGCAAAAGGCAAGCTCAGCGCCGTCGGATGCGGTGGTCTTGTTTGACGGCTCGGATCTGTCCGCCTGGGTGGGAATGGACGGAAACCCCACAAAGTGGCGAATTGAGGCGGGCGCATTGGAATGTGTGCCGGAAAGCGGCTATATTCGTTCTCTGCAATCGTTCGGCGATTGCCAACTGCATGTCGAGTGGGCGCCGCCGGTTCCGGCAGAGGGAGAAAGCCAGGGAAGAGGCAACAGCGGCGTGTTTTTCGGACTCGACCGGTATGAGATCCAGGTGCTCGACTCGTATCAGAACGAAACCTATGCAGATGGATCGGCAGGTTCACTCTACGGACAATATGCTCCAATGGTCAATGCATCCAGGCGGCCCGGTAAATGGCAGAGTTATGACATTATTTATACCGTGCCACGTTTCTGCGGGGACGGGGAACTCGTTTCGCCTGCCTATATGACTATTTTTCACAACGGTGTCTTGATTCAGAACCATGTCGAATTGTCCGGGCCGACGGCCTGGATTAATCGACCTGATTACAGTCCGCATCCGCTCAGGATGCCGATTGCGCTTCAGGATCACGGCAATCCCGTCTGCTATCGCAATATCTGGGTGCGCGAGCTCGATCCTGAATCCAACCCCGAATATTATTACACCGATGAACATCTGAAGCAATATACAGGATCTTATCATATCAGCTGGGGAGAGCCCGCTCAAGTAACTCTCGCCGGACATGGTCGACTGGCTATGGATATAGCCGGGACCCGTCTGGTTCTGTTCTGCAGCGATGAGGGAAAATTATTTGCCAAAACAACAGATGTCCTGGTTCATTTTGTCAAAGAGAAAGGCAAACCTGTTGCCCGCATATCAGTTGGCGACGGCTGGTTCTCCATGCAAAAATTGTAGCTCGATTGAAGCAGGAAACAAATTTTCGTAACTCAAACGCCGGGTTTGCCGAGAACGCAGAGGTAGTATTGAAAAACAGTCTCTTGCTTTATTGGTGAGAACATTCAATTTCATTTTGTGGAATCTGTTGACACGTGATAAATGCAGGGGAAAATACTTGATTTCAGATTTCTCGATGGTTCTCCACGTCCTCGTCGGGTTCTGCGTTGAATGATCAAAACATAGCATCTGAAAAAATATTTATGGTATGTTTATGGAATAATTACATCTCATCCGGCACGCCAAATCCAGCTGGAAAGATGACGCGCTGGCCGATATTGACCGTCCGCTCAACGATCGGGGGCTCCGGACCTGTCGATATATGGCGCGGCATATATACAACTCCGGGTGTTGTTTTGATCATGTATACTGCAGTCCGGCACTGCGAACCCCGTCGACTATCAAACTCATCAGTGCAGATGAACTTTCATCTACCGGTCATAAACCTTTTGTTTTTTTAAAAAAATATCATACCTTGTTTTATCATTAACCAACATGGAGGTGAAATGCGCACAATAAGAATACTGGTACTGCTAATCGCTTCTGCGCTTATGCAGGTTCTGTTTATCGGCAGCAGCTGTGACAATGGAGTTGAATCCAAAAAGGAAGAATCAATCGTTGGCAACTGGCGTATGAGCAATGTAGTCATGAAAAATACTCCAGTGGGTGATATGAGTATGACCGCGGAGCAATTTTTAGAGCTCTCCGGAACAGGGGCCACCTCGTCTGTCCTGCTGTTAAACGAAGACGGATCCGCTTCAGTGACAACGACTTATACCGGCAGCAGTGATGTTGTGGTTGACGGCACCTATAGCTTGAACGGTGATGAATTGATCATCAACGACGTCGGGATTGATAATATTGTAGGCTATGATATTGACGGCAATACTCTCACCATTACCGTGATGATGCCGATTGATTTTGATTCTGACGGTACTGATGAGGATATTGAGGTTGATATGGTATATAATAAAGTGTGATTTAATCTGTCACGGTTGATTAAAAAATATTGTGATAGCCTTGTCGAATAAGTGGTGATTCAGTATAACAAAAAACTGTATTCAATGTTCACAGTTTTGTTGTTGATTCATAACATCATCCAAGATTATGAATAGCAGATTCTCCAGCAATTAGCAGCCCGTTTATCGGAACAAAGCAATAATTTCAGCCCAAATTAAAAAGTGTCTGCAATATGTCCAGTTTACAAAGTATTGTGTTCAGGTTCATGACAAGAATACTTTCGTATCGGATGAATTCAATTAATTCAATACAAGATTTGCGCACTTTTTCAGAAAAAACATCCAGGCCACTGCTGCTGCCTGATGGTGTGACATTACAGGAAAGCATTCTGGATGGGGTTCCAGTCGAGTGGATCAAGCCGCGTCTTGCTGTAGTAAAATCTGTGGTATTATATATCCACGGCGGTGCATGGGTGCTGGGTTGGAATAATAACTATCGTGTGCTTGCCGCCTATATCGCACAGGCCGCAAACAGCCGGGTCGTGGCAGTTGATTATCATCTGGCACCTGAACACATTTTTCCAGTCCAGCTTAACGATTGCCTGACTGCTTACAGGCGGCTGCTAAAGGATGGGATCAAACCGGATCGTATTGTGCTTACAGGCGATTCAGCCGGGGCCAATTTGGTGTTGGCGGTTTTGATGGCGCTTCGTGATGCCGGTGAGACACTGCCGTCTGCTGCTGTTTGTATGTCCCCTATGACTGATCTGGCCTGTACCGGTGAGACGTTTCATACCAACAAAGATGCACTTTTAACATCGGAATTTGCCCTGTCTATGTCGCGAAAATATGCAGGTAATCAGAATGTGCGCTATCCTTTGATTTCGCCTCATTATGGTGACTTGACAGGCCTGCCGCCAATACTCGTCCAGGCAGGTAAACATGAAATTCTATTGAGTGATGCGGAACGTCTTGCAGAGAATGCTGGTTATGCAGGTGTGGAGCTAACGCTGACTGTTTGGCCGAAAATGTGGCATTTGTGGCATATTTTCATACCCTATCTGCCTGAAGCAAAACAGGCTGTGGATGAAATCGGCTGTTTTATCCGGAAATATCAGCAAGACTGAGAGTGACTCGAGTGCACTTGACATTATTTAATATTTGGAACTATTGCAAAGATTTAATATTTTTGGATGAAAATATTTTTCAGCCCGGTATACGACTCTGAAACCGACGTCAGGGGATACATGTCTTGTACCTCTGCTACCAGGAGTAGACTATGAAATGGATTCCGCGTATTTATATATTATTACTTTTGATTTTGCATAATCCTGTATCCGCTCAAAAAGGTGTCAAATTTGGATTCAGGGCAGGGTACAGTATGGCAACGCAATATGGTATCCTTGCTCCCGATCTCCCTTATTCAGTTGATGTATATTACCGGCATGGCCTGGCGGGCGGTCTGCTCATTTATTATCCCATCACAGAATCATTCGGTATGCAGCAAGAGTTTTTATTTGTGCAGAAAGGATCAAGGGAAGATATTGACTTGAAAGATCGTCCAATCAATACCCGAACCGAGTATGATTTGAACTATTTTGAAATCCCCATGCTGATACGATATTCGTTTGCCCAGATGGGAGATTTTACTCTTTATGGAAGCAGTGGGTTTGTCCTCTCCATTTTACTCAACGGTGATTACCGTCTGAGTGGCGTGGCTAAAGTTGATGGTGTGCCTGTCAGTTTTTATGATGTTAATAAAATCAAAGGTATAGATGTTTTTGATTATGCGTTCCTCTATGGAGCCGGTGTGGAAAGCACGATTTTGGGCAAAGAGTGCTTTTTCGAGTACCGCTTTACCATCGGCTGGAATGTATTGATGATGCCCACTGCAGAAGGAGAGGATCCCGCGCCCTTGCGCAACCTGGATTATATGTTCACAATAGGTATGTATTTATAGAATTTTTCTAAAATTATTACAGAATGTGAAGAGGAGAACAGTATAAAAATGGATATTAATTGCGATACGATAACTGAATTGTGGTCAAAAACATACAATACAAAAGGGAACCCCGACTGGTCTCATATATTGCCCTATTATGCGGATGATATTTATTTTCGGGACTCTATTCAGGAAATACATGGTATCAGGGAATTCACGGCAATGACTGAACGTTTGGCAGACCGTTCTAAAGATTTAAAGATGCACATTGTCAGGGCGGTCCAGCAGGAGAACGTTATTTTTCTAGAGTGGGAGATGACCCTCAGTTATAAAAATAATCCCGGTTCGACAATTTATGGCTGCAGTCGTGTGACTCTGAATGCAGACGGAAAAATCTCAGAACAGCGGGATTATTATGATCTTTGGGGTGATATTTTTGACAATATACCGCGTTTCGGTCCGGCATACAGAAGGTTTATGAGAAAGAAATTCGGTTGAGTCTGGTATGAACAAAAGAAAAAAAGTATGGCAGTATGTCAAAGAGTACAAATGGTCTAATATTTGGGCTATGATCCGAAACAGCTTTCTGGAGCCAGAGGTCTGCTCTGATGATTTCACCGGCAGGCTGGTTGTGATCACCGGCGCTACATCCGGTATCGGCAAGCTGACCGCACATAAGTATGCCTCACACGGTGCGAATCTGCTCTGTATCAACCGCAATCCTGTGAAATCGGAAGCATTGCGTACTGAGATTGAAACCGAATACGGTGTCAACTGCCGGTACTTAATCGCCGATCTGAGCGATCTGAGCGATATTCGTAAAGCTGCAAATGAACTCCTGCAAGTCAAGCAGCCCATCGATGTTTTGATCCATAATGCCGGTGTCTATTTGACAACACGGGAATTAACACCCGACGGTATCGAGAAAACATTGGCGGTTCACTATCTCTCTTCTTTTATTATCAATTATCTGCTGTTGGATAAACTGAAATCCCAGAAAAGCGCCCGCATTATCTTTGTGAGTTCCGAAGGACATCGGTTTGCCGCATGGGGGCTGCCTGTGGATGATCTGAACTGGGAAAAACACCGTTATTCCGGCTTGAAAAGTTACGGATCCGCCAAAACCGCTCAACTCTTGTCCATGATTGTTTTTGCTGAAAAATGTGAAAATACCGCTGTGTCGATAAATGCTATGCATCCAGGTGCAGTGAGGACGGATACGGGCCGGGAAAATGGTCCCCTTTACCGCTTGTTTAAAAAGACATTTTTTGATAAAACCTTAAAATCCGCTCAAGTTTCAGCCGAGGCTTTGTATTATTTGGGTGTTTCGGAGAACATAAAAACCGTAAACGGCAAATTCTTCCACTTGACCACTGAAGAGACACCCGCACCGCCGGCTCTTGATAAAGACATGGCGGGTTTGCTTTGGGAAAAAAGTCTGGATTTGACCGGTTTGTCAATCCCATCATCTTGAATGATTCATGTTTATATTTAAAAGGGACATCCTATGTCTGTAAATAAATTCCATACCATCATCGTCGGCGGCGGAATTGCCGGATTGACATCGGCAGTCTATCTTGCACGTGAAGGGCGAAACGTACTGCTATGTGAGAAAAATGCAGAATGCGGCGGGTTGGTAAACTCTTTTAAAAGAGACGGTTTCCACTTTGATGCGGGTGTGCGTGCGCTTGAAGATGCGGGTATTATTTTTCCGATGCTGGAAGATCTGGGTATTCAGCTGGACGTGGTGAAAAGTCCGGTCTCTCTGGGCATCGAAAATCATGTCATCAATATAGAAAATCTGGATAGTTTAAAACAATACAGGGAACTGTTACTCGAATTGTATCCGGAAAGTGAACACGAAATAGATGCTGTATTAAAAGTTATACAAAAAATCATAAAGCACATGGATGTGCTTTATGGCATAGAAAATCCGGTGTTCAAAGATTTAAAGCATGACCGAACTTTTCTTTTAAAAAGACTTTTACCCTGGCTACCAAAATTTATATTTACGGTCGGAAAGATTAACCGCATGAATATGCCGATTGAAACGTATCTGGATGCTATAATAAAAAATCCTTCTCTCAAAGATATTATTTCGCAGCACTTTTTTAAAAATACTCCAACATTCTTTGCATTGAGCTACTTTTCGCTTTACCTGGATTATTTTTATCCCAAAGGCGGGATTGGAAAATTGGCCGATGCTCTGAAAAACAAAATCCTTGAATATGGCGGAATCATAAAGACGGAGACTGAGATTGTCAAAGTGCTGGCGCATCGTTGCCGGGTGAAGGATCATGCAAATGAGGTTTACGAATTTGAGAATTTGATTTGGGCCGCTGATTTAAAGACATTTTACAGGATCACGGATATTATTGGGGTGTCCCCAAAAATAAGAACGCAATTCGGAGATATGAAACAAAAGATATTATCAAAGCGCGGGGGAGACTCTGTTTTTACATTATTCCTGGAGGTGGATGAACCGCTTGAGAGTTTTCGGGCGATTGCAAATGGCCATTTTTTTTATACCCCTTCCAAACAGGGGCTCGGTGAAACGAACTGGAATGAGCTTGATCATCTGCTTGACAACCCGGAAAAGGAGCCGGTTTTAAGCTGGCTTGACAAGTATACGCGTTTAAATACCTATGAAATATCCATCCCCGGACTCAAAGATCCTGAATTGGCTCCCCGGGGGGAAACCGGTCTGATTATCAGCCTGCTTGCTGAATATGAGCTGTTCAACAAAGTCCGTAAAGCCGGGTGGTACGATGAACTGAAAACGGAACTGGAGAACCGTATTATTAACGTAATATCTGAATCCATCTATCCGATGCTGAAGGACAAGTTGGTTGCCCGTTTTTCTTCAACCCCGACAAGTATCAAAGACTATACCGCCAGTTCCGAAGGTGCCGATAACCGGGTGGTCATTTGTTAAACCGGTTCCTGTTATCAATAAAATCCAGTTCTCAGATCGTTCCGTTGTGACCCCCATACCTTCAGTTTATCAAGCCGGGCAATGGGCTTACAGTCCTGCCGGTGTCCCCATGTCGATTCTTACGGGTAAATTATCCGCGGACCGGATTCTCAAAACCTGAGGTTCTGTTTATTTCGCAGGTATTGTATATTCATGGTTCAATAAATAAAAGAATTGTTTTCTTTATGGCCGGATTTTATCCCGCCGAAGAGGCCGATACGCAGCATGTTCGGGGAACCGGATTTCGATGCGGATACCTTGCAACTCAGAATGTCCGGTTTGGTGGATTCCGCCTACGCCTTGAGCTGGTCGGATATCCGGAAGCTTTCTGCTGTCACAACAGATACCATGATTATGTACTGTGTGGAAGGCTGGCAGGTCTGGGTGTCTGGAAAGGTGTACTGGTTCAGGACCTCTTGCAACAGGCAGGCCTGCATCCCAATGCCGCATATCTGAATTTTGAGTGCGTTGACGGTTTCAAATCAGTGATATCGCTCTCATACGCGCAAAAATACGATGCCATGCTCGCCTATGAGGTCAACGGTGAACCACTGCAGGATCATGACGGATTCCCGCTGCGCCTGATTGCGTTTGGCAAATACGGGTACAAATGGGCAAAATGGGTCAATAAAATCTATGTACTGAGTTTCAATCAGGTTGCCAGCTGGCCGTCGGATGACTGGCTGGATCCCGGTGATGTGCCTGTTGAATGGCGGCGTCCGTTCGAGGGAGAGGATGTGGAACCGCTGGAGTATTAGTGGTGAGCCGGGATATGTTGATTTGAGTAAAAGTTGAAAAAAGTTTGAGTTTCAGAGTTAAAGTGTTCAATATTCACTTTTTAAAAAATTGACAATCATCATTATATTCTGATATCCGTGTACGGATCTGCCAAATGGCCGCAAGGTATGCGCTGGTGTGGGTGCCGGAGATGCAGGCGTATTGGTATACCTTGTTCTTGATCATAAATATCGGGTACTGCGAACAGAAACGATCTATTATCATTCCTGTGGTTATGCCAGGGTAATCAATAAAAGGAAAAAGAGTGAAAACAAAATCCTGTTCGAATATCATGATTATCGTGGGGACAATGATGTTGCCTTTATATAATTTAAATCAGCCTGATGAGGGCCTGAATATCAGCGAATTGAAGAAATAACCGGAATATATGGAAATCAATCAGCATTGTGGAATGTTATTCATTAATAGACTCAGTGAGCTTTCGCAAGAATGACATGCGATAAATGCTGTCGATCTAACTAGTGTCATGTCACACTTGTAATGTCGTAAAATAATTTGTATATTAACTCCATCAACGAATTGATTGATGGAGGTGATATGAAAAAGTACAAAGTAACTCTAACTCAAGAAGAGCGTCAAAAGTTGATTTCAATAACACAGAAGGGCAAGCATCGATCGCAAAAGGTTCTAAACGCTCTCATACTGTTAAACTGTGATGAAGGTGACTATCAAGACAAACCATTAAAGAACAAGGATGTTGCCAGCGTCTTAAAAATCAGTATGCGCAAAATCGATCGTGTCAAAAAATGTTTTGTTGAACAAGGCCTCGATATTGCATTAAATGGTACCAAAGGGCAACGCGCTTACGAAAGAAAAGCTGATGGAGATTTTGAAGCCCATTTAATTGCTTTAAGTTGCAGTGAACCTCCTGAAGGCTTTTCGCGATGGTCGCTCCGGCTGCTTGCTGATAAGGTTGTTGAGTTAAATTATGTTGACGATATCTCACATGAGACCATTCGTCGCGTACTAAAAAAAACGAAATCAAGCCGTGGCGCAAAAAGGGGTGGGTAATTCCACCTAAGCAGAACAGCGATTTTGTCGCCAACATGGAAATCGTTCTTGATATTTACAAAAAGTCATACAACAAAGAGTTTCCAGTTGTTTGCATGGACGAATCTCCTAAACAATTGATAAAAGAAACGCGTTTGCCCATAGCGGCCTCTGCAGGAAGTATTGCAAAGTATGATTATGAATACGAACGCTGTGGAGTCTGCAATATTTTTCTCGCCAATGAGCCATTATCAGGTAAACGGTTTATCGAGGTTACAACAAAAAAAACCAAAACAGATTGGGCTCGCTTTGTAGAAACAATCGCCAACCACTACTCAAAAGCCAAAAGGATAACCCTGGTTATGGATAACTATGGTACACATAAGCCAGGTTCGCTGTATGAAGCATTCGCACCAGAAAAGGCAAAACAGTTGCTCGATAGATTTCAATTTATCTTTACTCCAAAGCATGGTAGCTGGTTAAATATGGCAGAAATTGAATTAAATGTTTTAAATGGTCAATGCCTAAACAGGAGAATCGACAACATATCTACCGTGATCCGAGAATGCTATGCTTGGGAAAATCACCGGAATCAAATGAATGCAAAAATTAATTGGCAATTTACAACAAAGGATTCTCGCATAAAACTCAAGCGTCTTTACCCGACACTACAGATGTGACATGACACTAGATGAAAAGTGATCGGTTATGACTTCTATTCTGATATTGGGTATTATTTTATTCACCGGTTTTATTGTAGGTGAAATCTGTTCTCGAACGGGACTCCCCAAGGTAACAGGTTATATTTTGGCGGGATTGATCCTGAATCCCGGTATTACACATTTCATTCCCGCTTCATTTGTCGAGCATACCGGTTTGGTAACCAATGTTGCATTATCATTCATCACCTTTTCTGTCGGCGGCACATTGCTGTATTCCCTAGTTCGGAAAATGGGTAAATCGATTCTTTATATCGTACCTTTTGAAGCAGAGTTTGCGTACCTGTTTGTGGCGGTCTCTTTTATTGTTCTCGCCCCTATCATGAACTCTTCCGAGCACAGCATGTTGACGTTTTTTGTTCCCCTTGGTTTACTACTGGCCTCGCTTGCTTCGCCGACAGACCCGTCTGCTACATTGTCGGTTGAACATGAGTATCATGCAAAAGGTGAAGTGACGTCTACCATCATGGGAGTCGCTGCATTTGATGATATTCTTGGTATCATCAATTTTAGCCTGGCTGTCTCTGTCGTCAATATAATTACAGCGCATCAGCCTTTTAGTATTCACTTGATTTTAGAGCCAGCACTTCGGATACTGCTGTCTATTATGGGGGGAGGATTGTTTGGTATACTCTTAAATATTTTAACAAAAATCATCCAAAAAGAAACAGAAGGCGTCCTGATTACACTCATTGCAAGCCTGCTTGCTCTGTGTTACGGATTCGCCGGACTGCTGGGTGCAGATGAGCTTTTGTCCACTATGGTCATGGGGATTGTGGTAGTAAATTATAATTTTAAAAAGGAGAAAATTTTCAGGATCCTGGAAAGATATACTGAAGAATTAATATTTGTTCTTTTTTTTACAATCAGTTCAATGCATCTTGATTTCTCCATATTGATAGGCAATTACTTGTTGATTCTGATGTTTGTTGTTTTTCGTGCGGCTGGGAAATATTGCGGTACATTTCTGGGAGGAAAACTGTCGCAATCGTCTCCAAAGGTTCAAAAATATGCAGCCGGTGGTCTGATTCCTCAGGGTGGTATTGTCATCGGTTTGGCGTTGATTATCAAACAAAATCCGGCGTTTGCATCATTTTCTGATATTATTTTAAACATCGTGATTGGTGCAACGATCATCCATGAAATTATCGGCCCCATCATATCAAAATTTTCACTTGCCAAAGCTGGTGAAATTCATTCTGAAAACGGATAATGATACATGTGGGGAAACAAACGAAAAAAATGTTTTGCGATGAATGCATGACTCGTATATTGTATAGGGTTGATGGAAAAATATCTGTTTACACTGCTGATCGAATATTCCGGTCTATGCGGAGCATTAAAGATTGCTGGAGTTAGAATAATCTGAACTTTTCCCCAAGAGGACTTTATGAACATAACAATTCTGGGCGCGGGTATGGTAGGCCGGGCAATTGTCAAAGACCTTGCAGCGGATGTAAATAACCATGTAACCGCTGTTGACCATAACCGGAACAATCTTGACAAGCTTGGAACAGATACCTCCATCACTGTTGAACAGGCAGATATTTTGAATGATGAGCATGTAAAACAACTGCTCGATGACAGCCGTCTGGTCATCAATGCACTGCCGGGATCTATCGGATTCAAGGTCTTGCATCAGATCATCTCACAGGGCAAAGATGTGGTGGACATATCGTTTTTTGAGCAGGATGCGTTTGAACTGGACAAACTCGCCAAATCCAGGGGAGTGACGGCAGTGGTCGACTGCGGTGTTGCGCCGGGTCTGTGCAATATTCTGGCCGGACATGTGCACAGTCTTTTGGATGAGACGCATCGGTATATCTGTTATGTCGGTGGACTGCCCAAAAAACGCATAGGGCCGTTTGAATACAAGGCACCGTTCTCGCCTTCAGATGTGCTGCAGGAGTATATTCGTCCCGCACGCTTTATTGAAAACGGCAAACCGGTGGTCAAACCGGCTTTATCAGACCTGGAATTGATTGATTTTGAAGAGGTGGGGACTCTCGAAGCGTTCAACACTGACGGCCTGCGTACGCTGCAACATACACTGAACATTGCGAACATGTGTGAAAAAACCCTGCGCTATCCGGGCCACGCCGAACTCATGCAGGTTTTTAAAGAAAGCGGCTTTTTCGATGCTGATCCTGTCGAGGTTGACGGAGCAAATGTGAGCCCGCGCTCTCTGACCTCAAAGCTGCTGTTTGATCAATGGTATCTACATGATGATGAACCGGAATTTACTGTAATGCAGGTGATACTCGAAGGGATTGAGGATAAAACAAATAAACGTTACAGCTATTACTTGTATGACGAGTATGATCTGAAAAACTGTGTGTCTTCTATGGCCAGAACCACGGGGTATACATGCGCGATTGTTGCTCGTCAGATTTTAAATGGACTATATACTCTAAAAGGAATTTCTCCGCCGGAATTTCTCGGCCGGAATACTGCATGTTATCAGGACCTTTTATCAAAGTATAAAAAGCGCAACATTAACCTGACCGAATCTATTCTGATCCTATAAAGATATGATATACGGAATTAAAGTGGATTATAAAAATAATTTCTCGTTTATCGGCGAACCTGCCGAACTTGTACATGCCAATCCGAACCAGTACGGCTGGGAGGTGCCGGGTGATACGAACCGCTTAACCGGCCAGGCGCCCTGGATTGAAGGCGCCTGGATGAATAAACACAACGGCATTTATTATCTGCAGTATTCAGGACCGGGTACCGAGTATAAAAGCTACTGCGACGCGGTTTACACCTCAGAAAATCCTCTCGGACTGTTTCAGCCGCAGGCGCACAATCCCTTTGCTTACAAACCGGAAGGATTTGCTGCCGGCGCCGGACATGCAAGTACGTTTCATGATGAATACGGCAATCTCTGGCATATGGGCACCATTACAATTTCCCAAAAACATATGTTTGAACGCCGACTGGGACTCTATCCTGCCTTTTTTGATGCAGAAGGAACATTGTACTCGATAACAAAATATGCTGATTATCCCCTGATCCTGCCGAAACAGGCGAGTCTGATGAATTTGTGGTTTTGGATCTGGAAAAAATGAACGATGTGTGTGCTGTACAGATCAATTTCGCCGAACATTATTCTAACATATTCGGACGTCAGAAGGGACTCTCGCATCGATATATGGTTTATCAGGATACCATATTGAGCATCAACAGTCTGAATGCTGAAATCATATACTATTTTACAATAGAGGCATTTAATGAGAATGGCCGCACGGACAGCGGGATTTTACTGCAGGCAAGGTCAGATTGTCAATGAAATATCGAATCCCGATCATGAAACAGCCTCCCCGCTGCAAATACCGAATTTAGGTATGGATTAACATAAAGTTAAAAACAGTCGAGGAGGCTAAAATCAACGCATTGTAAAATAGTAATAAAAATTAAAACAACAAATTGTTTTTTGACGTGAACAGTCAGGCACACCGTTGCAATAATATGTTAATAATTTACGGATAGTATTTTGAAAATTTTAAAAATAAATCCGATACTGCATCATCGGGAACACACCCAATTGATAATTGGTCTTGATCGTACCCGTATCCTCATCAAAATAATACATCAGCACATTGTCGTGATTGGTCACATTTTCCACATAAAACATCCATTCCTGGGTAATATGTTTGGAACTCTGACGATACCCGATTTTGATATCGGTTTTGAAATAATTGGGAAACTGTTTGCTGAATGCTTTTTCCTTAATCGTGGTCATGTCGCCGGTGCGTCTGGATGCTTCCAGATCGATGGGCGTGTAACGGTTGCCGCCCGCCCAGGCAATTTTGGTGTCAAAAAATAATGTGTGTTTCTGGCTCAGGCGGAATTCCTTGCCGATGAGAACATTGGTGACAAAATTATTGTTAAAATGTGTATCACGGGTGATCTCGTCACTGCCCTGATAACGGGAATCAAACAATGAACCGGTAAACAAATAGTACAATCCGTTGTCAAGAAATCGTTCCAGCGTAACTTCCAGACCGGTGTTGCGCGCGGTACCCTGATTGATCATATTGTCGTGCAGATTGATATTAAACTCGGATCCGGTGTTGATCAGGCTGTACGACGAGGGCGTGCGTTCCACGGGGATATCGTACAGCGATTGTAGATAAGCTTCCACTTTGAGACGAAGGTGTTCCGACAGACGTTTGTCATATCCCAGCACCAGGTGATGCGCCCGGGTATAGTCCAGATCCCGGTTCATGGGAGTGGGGTTCCCATCTTCACTGTCAAAGAAATAATAGGTGAGCAGCTGCTGGCGGCGCGAATGCAGCCCGTAGGCCAATGACAATTTGTCTGTTGCCGAAAGCGACTGTGATATTCCGATTCGGGGTTCGAGGGAACGGCTGCTGTTCAGTGTGAAATAAGAGGCATTCAGCCCTGCATTTATTACAGTCGCCTTGGTGAATTTATACTGCCATTGGCTGTACGCCTGCCAGTATCCCGGGCCTGCCTCGAGATCAATCCGGTCCTTGAAATAAGAATAAAACCGTTCATCATCGAAATCGTAATAGCGTCCGTCAAGATTTACCGCCAGACGGTCATAGCTCAGGCCGCTTTCAGAAGAGAGGCGGCTGCTGTGCTTTTTGTTAAAAGCATAGCTCAGGGACAGACGCGATTCAATATAATCATCATTTAGGGAGCGCTGACGTCCGGACTGCTTGAGATCAAAAATGTCCGTCCAGCTGTGCTGATACAATCCGGAAACCTGCAGCCGCGAGCTGGTGTTTTTATTGTGGAAATATGTGTAGGAGAGACCGGCTACAGCCAAACTCGAGCCGTTATACAGATCCTGCCCACCCGGCGAATAGAGGTTATCGCCGTCGCGTTTGCTGTCCAGGATACTGATCCCGCTGGTGCCCCAGAGTCCAAACAGGTCCCAAACACCGTTCTGTGTCGGGAATACCAAATGCAGTGTGAGGTCCTGGTATTCGGGCACACCGCCGGTTCCCATGTCCACCCCCAGCTTGTCCATCACATCCAGGGTTGAATAGCGGTAATTGAGCAGAAACGAGCTGCGGCTGTTTTTTGAAAACGGACCTTCGGCGCCGAATTCGAATCCGTTGAATCCGACCTGACCCAGAAATTCATACTGTTCATTGTTGCCGTTGCGCAGACTCAGATCAAATACACCGGACATGGCATTGCCATACTCGGCCGGAAATGCGCCGGTGAAAAAATCAGAGTTGTTCAACGTATTGTTGTTCAACATACCAACAGGACCGCCGGTGGTGCCTTCCATGGCAAAGTGATTGGGATTGGGAATGTCGACGCCGTTCAGACGCCAGAGCAGCATGGAGGGTGTGTTGCCGCGGATCACAATGTCATTTCGAGCGTCGTTGCTGAACGCCACGCCGGCGTAATTGCTGGCCATGCGCGCCACATCTCCGCGGCTTCCGGCATATTTTTCTGTTTCCTCCACGGAAAACTGCCGGGCGCTCACGGTCGCCATTTCATTAATGGGTGTAAATTCGAGATCCGCCTTGACACTGATCTCATCCAGTTTCAGGATGTTTTCCAGCATTTGAATATTCAGCACAACCTCTTTACCCGGATGCACCAGGATATTGCGGAGCACGACCGGAGTGTATCCCATATACATTGCTTTGAGAGTAACGCGGCCTGTGGGTGCGTTTTCAATATTGAATCTGCCGTTCTGATCCGTACTCGCACCCAGAGACCGGCTTGAATCCATGATAATTACATTGGCGGAAGGGAGCGGAGCGTTTGTGGTCTTGTCCGTGACCTGGCCGCGGATGGTCTGGGTAAATGTGTCAGCTTGTGCAAATCCTGTCGTTACCGATAGAATCAATAGTAAAAACAATCGCATAAAATATCCTCTAATTTAAAACAGATGAAAGAAATGAATTGCAAATTTAAAATTATTTTATTAATACGCAAGTCCGGATCCAGGGTTTCATCCATGTTCGGGGATGCTTGAATAGTGTGGAAAATTAAAGTGCTTGTACACCGCAAAGATAAAAATATATTTTTCTAAAACGAGTCATCCAAAGCCGACTTTAGGCTCTTACTTTTTATTATTGATAAATACCATTTAATGTGAATAAAATAACATAAAAAAGCATAAAAAGTATTATAATGTTGACAAAAACACTTTTAATTGCTATATTATGGTGAATAAAAAAGGAAAATCAGCATGATCTATCGAAAAAACCACGTGACTCGCCTGTCAAAGTATAAAATGGTGGTCAAGCGCATGCGCGCTCTGGGCATGAACAAAGTGTTTTCAGAAAACCTGGCAGATGCCCTGGGTTTTACCGCTTCACAGGTGCGAAAGGATTTTTCCATTTTTGGTATTACCGGTCGTAAAAAGGGCGGTTATCAGATTGAGGAGCTGCTGGAAGATTTTGATCGCCTGTTGGGCAAAGAAGAGACCCGGGACGCAGTCATTGTCGGATACGGCAATCTGGGCCGCGCCATGGCCCGGTATCCAGGTTTTGAAAAAGAACGTATCCGTATCAGAGCGGCTTTTGATGTTGATAAAGACAAATTGAACCCGGATGCGCAAGTGCCTGTTTATGCAATGGACAAGCTCTCGGATTTTATCCGGAAACACGACATCAAGCTGGCGATTCTTGCCGTGCCCAATACAGCAGTTCAGGATGTTTTAAACCAGTACTGATTAAAGCCGGGATCACAGGAGTGCTTAATTTTGCGTCTGTGACCCTGCGCGTGCCTGAACACGTGATTGTACACGATATCGATCTGAATGTGGCCATGGAGACACTGACCTTTTATGTGTATTCAGGCTATCGGCATAACCACGGAGCAGCAACATGAGTTCAAAACAGCAACTGAATATAGAGATCTGCATGGGAAGCAGCTGCTTTTCACGCGGAAATCACAAGAGTCTGGAAATGATACAGTCATTTATCGAAAAACAAAATTTACAGGCTGAAATACATCTCAAGGGCTGTTTGTGTCAAAATCAATGCAACAGCGGTCCGATTATCCGTATCAACGGCAAGCTTTATAAAAAAGTAGAGCCGGTGATGGTGGTGGATATTTTAGAGGAATGCAAGTCTGCGTCAAAAAGTTAAAGGAATAGGATGAATCCATATTATCCCATATATACAGAGCAGCCGGAATGTCAGGACTGCTACAAGTGTGTGCGCGCCTGTCCGGTAAAAGCGATCCACATTGAACAGGGCAAGGCTTCGGTGATGGAAGAGCGCTGTGTGCTGTGCGGGCATTGCGTGCAGGTGTGTCCGGTGGGCGCCAAGCGTGTGCGTAATGATATTGGCCGTGTAAAGCGCCTGCTGTCGCAGAAAAAAGCGGTGTATGTATCTTTGGCGCCGTCATTTGTCAGCGAGTTCAGTCATGCCAGGCCGCGGCAAATCATCCGCGCGCTGAAGCAGCTTGGTTTTGCCGGTGTGTCTGAAACAGCGCTTGGCGCACAGGAAGTGTCCGCGCACATGGGTGACCAGTTGAAAAAGAACACCGGAAAAATATACATTTCTTCAGCCTGTCCGACGGTTGTGCAGTATATCAAAAAGTATGTGCCGGAGCTCAGCGACCGGGTCAATGATCTGTTTTCACCGGTGCTGGCGCACGCCGGGATGCTGCGCCGGGAATACGGCGACGATATTGCGGTGGTGTTTATCGGTCCCTGCATCTCAAAAATGCACGAATCGGATGAATATCGTGATCTGCTGAATGTGGCGCTGACCTTTGATACCCTGCGTGCCTGGTTTGATGCTGAAGGCATCAATTTGCAGAACCAGCCTGCTGACGCAAATGACAGCTTTGTGCCGGAACCGGCACAGGAGGGCGCTTTGTATCCCATCGACGGCGGTATGATCGCCGGCATCAAAGCCAATTGTTCGGTCAACGATGCTACGTTTATGTCGTTTTCCGGACTTGGGCACATTAAACAACTGGTCAATGATCTACCGCAGGTACCGCCGGACTCGAATATCTGTCTGGAACTGCTTGCCTGCGCCGGAGGTTGTGTGAATGGTCCGGGGAGCGGTGAAAATCTGGCCACCGCCATGAAACGATACAATTTAATCCAGTACACGTCTTATCCAGAGATGGAAATTCCGCGTCAGCCGACTCTGGATATCCGGAATACCTATCGGTCCGAACCTGTCCGGGAACCCGAATACAGTGAAAAGGATATTCGCGACGCTCTGGCCCGGGTGGGCAAATACAGTACGGATGATGAACTCAACTGCGGCGGCTGCGGGTATGACAGCTGCCGGGAGTTTGCTGCGGCGATGCTCGGCGGTAAAGCGGAACGTGAAATGTGTGTTTCCTATATGCGCCAGCTGGCCAATAAAAAAGCCAATGCGCTGCTGCGCAGTATGCCCTCCGGTGTGGTGATTGTCAATGATCAGTTGCGGATTGTAGAGTGTAACCGCAATTTTGCCCGACTCTTGGGCGAGGAAACCTCCATGGTGTTTGAGGCCAATCCGGGTATGCAGAACGCGCTTCTGGAACGCGTAATTCCGTTCGCAGACTATTTCAAGGCGGTCCTGCAGTCCGGTGAAGATATTGTCAATAAGGACATAAAATACGATAATCATATTTTAAATGTATCCATTTTTTCGATTGAGATGCACCAGATCGTTGGAGCTGTGATTCAGGATGTGACTGCTCCGGCTATGCAGAAAGAACAGATTATCAAACGCACCCGCGATGTGATTGATAAAAACCTGCAGACTGTGCAGAAAGTTGCTTATTTACTGGGTGAAAATGCATCGGAAACCGAAACCATGCTGGATTCGATCGTCCAGTCTTTTTCCGCTGAACGGGTGGAGGGAGATACATAATATGGCGTATGTGGAAGTGGATTATTTTCAGCTGTTCAAGGATCAGCAGCGTGTCGGGGGTGACGCGTTTCTATCGCGCAAGGTCAGAGATGAGAATCGTGTGATCTCGGTATTGTCGGACGGTCTCGGCAGCGGGGTCAAAGCCAATGTGTTGTCAACGTTAACCGCTACGATGGCGCTGAATTACGTGACCAATCACATGGACATTGAAAAGGCGGCGCGGGTGATTATGAAAACACTGCCGGTCTGTAAAACCCGCAAGATCAGTTACTCGACATTCAGCATTGTGGATGTGGAAAAAGACAATCGGGTGCGTATTGTAGAGTACGATAATCCGCCGTTTCTCCTGGTGCGCAACGGCAAAGTCATCGATACGGCCAAGCAGTCGATTAAACTCGACAACAATACGCACACCAAAGAGGATGTGCTCAAATGCGTTGAGTTCAAAGCCCGGCTCGGCGACCGGATTATTCTTTTTTCTGACGGCGTGAGCCAGTCCGGTATGGGTACCCCGGAATTTCCGCTCGGATGGCGCGAGTCGTCGATCCGTCAGTTTGTCTGCGGTATTCTGGAGCGCGAGCCCGAACTATCCGCGCGTGATCTGTCGCGCCGTATTGTGCAGAAAGCATACACGCATAATTATAATGCAGCCTGGGACGACATTACCTGCGGCGTGATCAATGTACGCCAGCCGCGTGAACTGCTGATCATGACCGGACCGCCGATACACAAAGAACGCGATCAAGAGATGGCCGAAATCTTTGAATTGTTCACAGGCGAGAAAATCCTGTGCGGCGGCACCACGGCAAACATTATCAGCCGCGAACTCGGGCGTCCGATTGATGTGGATTTGAGTCATATTCATCTGGATGTGCCGCCCACTTCAAACATGCAGGGCGCCTCTCTGGTGACAGAAGGGACAATTACTCTCGGAAAAGTTGTGGAAATTCTGGAGAGCGGACTGAATCCGGATAGCATGAAACCCAACGGAGCGGTTCTTCTGGTGCAGCATCTGCTGAATCATGACAAAATCCATTTTTGTGTCGGAACCAAAATCAATGATGCACATCAGGATCCACATGTGCCGGTTGAACTTGAAATCCGGCGCAATATTATTAAACGTATTCAACAAGCGCTTGAAGACAAGCATTTGAAAGAAACAACACTGCAATTTATTTAGGAGTTGAATATGATCAAGGTCGAGATCTGTACAGGAACAACCTGTTTTGTCATGGGCGGAGCGGAATTGCTTATGCTGGAAGAAAGTCTTCCAGAATCTCTGGCAGACCGGGTGGAGATTCAGGGCACGTCCTGTATGGAACACTGTAAATCCAATCCCGCCGGTGAAGCCCCGTACGCGCGGGTGAATGGTAAATTGATTAAGCAAGCCAGCATACACAACGTGATAACGGAACTCAAACGAATAACAGGTGAAGAATGAACGTACTCAACAACGCGACATTGATTCGACGCGAGCTCATGATTCGTCTCGCCCGCCTGGTTTTACAAGATAAAGTTAAGGATATAGACCGAATTCCTGTTGAAATGTTTCCCCGGCGCGGAAAATCCGTTCGCTGCTGTATTTACAAAGACCGCGCCATGACCAAGTACCGCCTGATGGCGCTGATGGGTCACCGCATGGAAGAGGAACAGGATGAGCTCACACCATTGTGCGAATACGCTGAACAGGCGGAACAGCGGCAGGATATTGAAGCGCCGATATTGACGGTTCTGGATGAAGCCTGCAGCGCCTGTGTGCGCTCCAATTATTACGTCACCGATGCCTGCCGGGGCTGTGTGGCCAGGCCGTGCATGACCAGCTGTAAAAAGAATGCCATCAAAATGCAGGACGGCCGCGCCGTCATTGATCCGGATCTGTGTGTGAATTGCGGTCTCTGCCAAAAAGAATGCCCCTATCATGCCATTATTTATATGCCGGTGCCGTGCGAAGAGGCCTGTCCGGTAGGCGCCATCAGCAAAGATGAGGACGGCAAGGAACAGATTGATTATGACAAATGTACGTTTTGCGGCAAATGCATGCGAGCCTGTCCATTCGGCGCCATCATGGAGCGGTCGCAGATGATTGATGTGCTTAAACGACTCAAACAGAAAAAGCCCATGACGGCTATGGTCGCTCCGGCGATCATCGGACAGTTTTCGGCAGAACTGGGACAGATGGTGACTGCTTTGCGGGAGCTTGGGTTTGATCATGTTATCGAAGTTGCCTATGGCGCTGATATGACTGCTGCGCACGAAAGCGAGGAATTTTCCGAACGCATGCAGAATGGTGCACATTTTATGACGACATCCTGTTGTCCCGCGTTTACTGAAACCGTGAACAAACATTTACCGGAACTGGAGCCGTTTATTTCAGATACACCGACGCCCATGCATTATACGGCCGAAAAAGCGCGTGAACATTGGCCGGATTCGCAGACCATATTTATCGGTCCCTGTGTGGCCAAACGGCATGAAGCGCTGGATGATGAGCAGGTTGATCTGGTGTTGAGTATCGAAGAACTCGGATCCATGTTTGTGGCTGCGGATATTGATGTCCAGCAGTGCGAACCGTCGGCACTGGAAATGCCAGCGCATGCCGAGGGTCGCGGATTTGCCGCGCTCGGCGGTGTCAGCCGGGCCATCGAACATGCTGTAAACGGGCCGGCGGTCAAGAGCGGGCAGGTTGACGGATTGGACAAAAAGCAGGTCAGGGCTCTGAAGCGATATCCGGATTCCTGCGACTGCAATTTTCTCGAGGTTATGGCCTGTGAAGGCGGCTGTATCGCCGGCCCGGCGGTGATCAATAATCCGAAACTGGCCAAACGCAGCCTGGAAAAGTTCCTGAATCAAACAGTTTGAACCTTGGATATACCGAACGCCCCGATAAACCGGGGCGTTCGATTGTGATCTATTTTATTAAAAAACACATTTTGCTGAGGGTACGATCAGGCGTCGATAATCGGTAGATATAACTGCCTGTCGGCAGTATCTGACCGGCGTCATTCCTGCCATCCCATTTGAGCTGATGAAAACCCGCTAGTCTGAGTTCTCCGACAACAAGTGAGCGCACTTTTTTGCCCATAACATTAAAAACATTTAAACTGACTTGAACATCAGCGTCAATACTGAATTGTATGATTGTTTTTTGGTTGAACGGATTGGGATAACTGGACAGAGTACAGGTTTTGGGCAGCCCTGAGGAGCGTTCATTAACCGATGTGCCGCCATATGAATAGACAAATCTTCTCTGGATTTCATACGCCCCGTCTTGCCAATCCTTTACTAATATATTGTCTATGGAGCCGTCAGCGCTATAGTAATACTCGTGCAATTCTATGGGTACCCAATCGTCCCCATCCCATTCCAATTCTTCCAGCGAGAACAACGTGCCGCTCGTAAAAGTATGCACGCTTTTCTGGTTATAGGTCCAGCTTGTACTCGACCCGTCATAATCCTCTTCGGTGATATAATCAATGTCATTTCCCTGATAATGGTACACGCTACGACTGATATCAGCCCATGCTGATCCTGTATTCAGTTGTTGGGTTATCTGCGTGATTTTTCCATCCGCATTATAAGCATAAACTTTTCGGCTTGTGAATAATCCCATTTGAATTAATGCCGGATCACCTTGCTTAACCTCCATCAGCCGGCCGTTCTGATATGTGTTGGCATAGGCCCAATGCACCACTGGCGTCCATTCTCCATCCTCCGGCATTTCCAGTATGAATTCCGTCATATTATCGTGGTCATCGATCGTTGTAAGGGTGCGATTGAGAGCCTTCCAATCCGGCGGAATCCATCCGTATTCGGTTTGAATCGTTTGATTGTTTGATAAATAGTCAAACGTGGTTTTCCCTACTTTATACCATTCCCCGGTGTAATCATAAGCCTGATTCATGATTACAGTGGGTTTAGGTTGCGCCGAGAGCATTTTCGTCATAAGAACCAAGAGAATAAAACCAACCGTTACGATACTGTGTAATTCTTTTTTCATCATTTTCTCCTTTCATCGTGATGAGTCTTGTCAAACGAATTGAAACTTTTTTGTCATACATATTAATTTTTGTGCGAAATAGCTTGTTCAAATTTCTTTCCCGAGATAACTGATGCTTTCAGGATGGATAAATTGCATGAATTACATATCCTGATTTGTTCCAGGGCCTATATCTGTTGACTGTTATAACGCGAGACTGCTTTTAAGTTTGTTTATATTCAATGGTTTTTCCAGAACGACGGCATTGCATTGTTCAAGAGCGGCTATTATATCCTGAGTCAAATCCGATGTGAGTACCAGAATGGTTGTGTCCGGCGCTTTTTGTCTGACAAGCCGGATCAAAGGGATGCCGTCCATGGTTTGAAAACAAAGTTCACAGACAATGACATCAAATCTCTTTATTTCTAATTTTGCGACAGCTTTCATTGGATTTTTTATATGCTGTATCTCGGCAAACATATCTTGCAGAGCATGAGATATCCCGCGCCCCAATGAGGGGTCAGGTTCAATGATGAGAAGGGATTTGTTATTCAGTGTCTGCATGCAATATGACAAGCAAAGGCAGTGCCAGTGTATAAAAACGAATGTAAATATAGTATAAACAATAATATAAAAGAATACTGAGAACAGATGTCTGTTAACCGGGCCTTACACTTGTTTTAGCGCCCTGTTGGTGGACGAAATCAACAAGGTAATCCAAGTCTATGTAAAACAGTATATTAAATAAAAGTGCTGCTATTTAACCCCTTTGGAACAGTGTTAACCGGAGTTAACAGTTATCTTGTATCGTTTTATTTTTTGATGCAGCGCCACACGTGATAAACCAATTTCCTCTGCTGTTTTAGAAATATTTCCCCCGTGTTTCTGCAAATGGAAATACAGATAACGCTGCTCAAATTTGTCGGTGATTTCCTGTAAGGCCGTCTTGATATTCGGCCGTTGCAGGAATTCGTTCCAGTCATTGTGATGATGTGTTTTCACTGAAAACGGCAGATCCAGGGAAGAAACTTTGCTTCCACTGCAAAGAAGCAGCAATCTGCGTGTCAGGTTTTCAAGTTCGCGGATATTGCCGGGCCAGTGATAAGACTGCAGTTCATTCATCGCATCTGCGGTAAGGTTAAAGGCGGGTAAAGAGCGTTTATATCTCTTTATAAAAAACTCGAGTAAAACGGGAATGTCTTCTTTGCGGCTGCGCAGCGGAGGAACGGTGATCTCCATGACATTCATCCGGTAATACAGATCTTCACGGAATGTCTTTTGATGTAGCATTTCTGTCAGGTCGCGGTTGGAAGCTCCGATCACCCGCGCCTGGACTGGTACTTCACTGCTGCTGCCCAACGGATAAATTACATGTTCCTGCAGCACACGCAGTAGTTTGGCTTGCATATGTGCACTCATTTCACTGACTTCATCCAGAAAAAGCGTGCCAGATCCCGCAGTCTGAAAAAAACCGGGTTTATCTGCCATCGCACCCGTAAAAGCACCGCGGCAGTATCCAAACAGCTCACTTTCCAGCAGGTTATCAGGGAGCGCTGCACAATTGACTGCGATAAACGGTGAACCGGCTCTGCTGCTGTTGTTGTGGACCGCGCGAGCTGCCAATTCTTTACCGGTGCCACTTTCACCGTAAATCATGACCGGTATATCAGGATCCCGGGCGATGTGCAGAATCAATTGTTGCAGCTGCTGCATGACACGGCTGTGTCCGATCATGTCCGGGTTTTCGTGTCGTTTTAGACTTGCTCGCAGATTACGGTTTTCTGCCTCTAAATTTATTTTACGCTGAATACGTTTGATTTTTAAATGCAGCTCTTCCAGATCGAGAGGTTTGGTCAGATAATCTTCCGCCCCTCTTTTAATGGCCTCTACTGCATTTTTAACAGTCGCATAAGAGGTAATGATAATAACCGGAATGTGCAATTCCTTTTCAGCGAGTTTGTCCAGTAAATCAATCCCGGTCATTCCGGGCATTTTTAAATCCGAAATGATAACATCGGGTGGATTTTTCCTACAGCGGTTAAATGCCTCTTGTCCGTCAGCTGTGGATGTAACGTCATAGTTTTTATGTTTCATAAAAACAGCAATGCCTTTGCGGATTGCAGTGTCATCTTCTGCTATCAAAATATGCATAATTGGTCCAAAAGTTAGGATTTATTCGTTTCAAGCGGCAAAAATAAACTGAAACAGGCTCCATGGCCGGGCTCATTATGAACGGTTATGCTGCCTTTATGGGCCTTGATGACAGAGGATGCAATGGCCAGACCCAGGCCGCTGCCGCTCGTTTTTGTGGTATAGAACGGATGAAAGATTTGGATTTCGTCACCGGGCGGGATGCCGGGGCCGTCATCACAAACCGTTATTTTACAATAGCCATCATTGCGGGTGACGGTACATTTTATGGCGCTTCCGTCTGATGAAAAGTACAAGGCATTCATAATCAGATTGGACAGCACATCCAGCATTTGATCTTGATCAGCGCGGATGTCAATCCGGTCTTTGATATGCGTTTTGAGTTTGATATTTCTGGATTCAGCGTCTTTTATAAACGGCCATATTGCATCACTGACGAGATCCGCAGCATCAATCAGAGTCACATTTAAAGAGGGTTCCCGATAAAAACGTTTAAAATTGCTCAGCATTTGCATAAAAGAATCAAGAGACTGTTCTATTTCTAAAGTATACAGGCTGATAGTGGGATTCTCTGCTGCCATAATCTTTAGATTCTGCACCCAAATGGAGACACCGCCGATTTTGTTCTGTATTTCGTGAGAAATTTTTGACAGGGTTTCTCCGACAAGCGCAAGTCTTTGTTTTTGAGAAAGTTCAGCCCGTGTACGTGTCAGTTCGGAAAAACTTTGTTCAAGGGCTATATTGGTTTTTTCGAGTGCCTGGTAACTTTTATTCAGGCGATCCACCATTTGATTGAATGTCATGATCAGCTCTCCCAGTTCATCCCGGCGCTGCAGTTTAATTGTTTGACTGAAATCTCCATGCGAGACTCGCTGAGTGACGCGAGTTATCTCCTGCAGGGATGCTGCCAGCTTTCCAGCCATTATCCTGACAATTAGCAAAACAGTCAGGAGAAGCAACAGGATGAAAACAAGCAGGCCGATCAGGTTTCTGTGCAATTCAGCGAATTCCGGTTTCAGGTCTTTTTGCAAAAACAAAACCAGTCCATAAGGCAATTCAGAGCTTTGCCATGCGTATTCAGATGAAAAACCGGAATGAGCGGCAAATATTTCGCGATTATCAACAATTTGATCGAACTGGCTGCCAATATTGTGTATGCTGTTGGAATGCAGAATGGTATAGTTTGAATTTGTTAGAAAGTAAGTATAGATCGGAGGAAGCTGCAGACTGTTTAGAATTTGTTCCACAATATGATCAAGCGCCACAGAGGCCAAAATATGCATACTGCTGTCCGCCGGGTGCATAAAGTGAATATCAATAGACCTGCGGTCGCGGTTCAGGGGCGGACTGGAATTGATAAAGTCCAATGTATCTATTTTTGATATAATCTCACCCCCGTAGATTTTCACAGGTGAAATCCGCACTGCTCTGGATTCCGGGCTACCCATTGTAAGAGAGATGTACTTTATAGGATAGGCTGTGATAAAAGCGTCTAATTCATTGGCAGAGGGAGGGACTGAATATAAAAGAGGATACATTTCAAGTTTACAATCGTGCAGCAGCGCCTGGAATTCATTCTGGAAGCGGGTATGATAATTATATAAATTCACGCTCTGCTTTTTTTTTGATTAATGAGATGTGATTGAAATAAATAAATGATAAAACACTAATCAACAGAACCATTGTAAATCCAGTCAGGAACAGGCTGAATTTGGGTGTTGAGTTTATAACGGGTTTTCATCATGCTTTTCCAACCAGATTTGCGAATAGTCTTCTATAGTGAAATTTATTCGAAAACCGTTGACGTTTGTGTTTCTGATATGGTAGACCGACTGCTCTGTTGTTAACAAAAGTACGGGGACATCACGCTTTAGCAGCTTTTCCATATCTGAAAAAAGTGACAATCGGTGAAGCGAATCCGTTTCACTGAGACTGGATTCAAACAGGCGGTCAAACGTCTTGTTTTGATAACCGCTTATATTCAACTGAATATCTTGGAATAAAAAAGGTTATAGTAAGCTTCCGGATCCGGATAGTTGGGTTGAAAACTTACCCGGAAAAGAACAGGACGTTCCTTGAATACCCAGCTGTAATAATCTGATTTTTGAACGCAGAGCTCGGCATTTAAACCCAATTGCAGACAATCAAGCTGCAGCTGATTCACTTCTTCTGTCTCTATATTGGAGGCAATACAAAATTGTTCTCCTGCATACCCGGAATTTTTTACTAAAAGTTCGGCTTTACGCGGGTCATACGTGTACCATGTTGTCTCGCTGGTCCTGAGCATCTTTGCCGGGACAAAAGTCTGTGCCGGGGTTGTATTTAGAGAATTTAGAATTTCCTCCCGGTTAAAACCGCAAGCAATCGCTTGTCTTAAATCAGGTTTAAGGGTCGCCTTGCCTGTTTTGTTCAGAGAAAAAGCAAAAAAGCGAATATTATAGGAAGGAGTGGCCTGGATCATAAAATGCTGTTCATGCAGTTTGTCCTGGTTTACAAGCTGATCGAATTGCTTTTGATTGAGAGTGGCAAGATCAAGATTGTCTTTGTACAGTTCAGAGATAACCATAACCGGCCGGGAAATCAGGTGTAGATGTATAGAGTCCAGATACGGCAAGTGCCGGCCATAGTTGTCTTTTTTCCAATAATTGGAATGCCGCTCAAAGTAAAGGGTTTTTAGCTGCTGCCAGCGGCTTAGCCGAAAGGCGCCGGTTCCGACGGGATGGTGTGAAAACGAGTCTCCATAATAGGTTACTGCTTCCTGCGGAACGATATAGCAAATATGTGTCGCCAGATACTTGAAAAATGCAGCAAAAGGTCGGGTCAGCATGAACGTAACTGTGAGACTGTCATTTTTTACAATCCCGGATATATGCTTGGTCTTTCCGGTATGATAGTCATCGATACCGATTATCTTTCCGGCAAACATACTGTATTCAAGGCATTGGGTTCGAGCGTCAGCCAGTCGATGGAATGTATAAATGACATCATCGGCACACAGCCGCCGGCCTCTGCTGTTCGGAAAACAAGGATCATTATGAAAAAATACCGAATCACGCAGAAAAAATGTCAGCTTTTTGCCGTCACTGCTCAGGGCCCAGCTCTCAGCCAGACAAGGCTTGGGTTCATCGCAGTCGCCGACAAATGTGGTCAAGCCTTCGTACACAATTGAGGCTGCTTTGTAATCGGTTTTAAATATTAATTGCTGGGGATCAAGGGTTTCAATGGAGGCCAGACAGGCTGTTTTCAGGATTCCGCCAAAAACTGGTTTTTTAACGGACTGTTCTTGATGCCTGTCTGAGCATTGCATAAAGATAATCATGCTCGCGGTAATCAAAATATTTATTTTGAAAAACATGCAATACAATTCATTTGATCAGACATTATTTTAGAATTTTACGGATTTCTTCGTTAAATAACGAAGCCTTTTCAAGGTTGCAACGCTTTTTCAATGAATCAAACAGCACATAAAAATCAAAAGCTTGACCGCACCTCAGTTTGTCTTGATTTTTTATAAATATTAGGATTAATAGCTTTGCTTTTTATGTTATTTATTATATATTTGATTGGTTTAAAGTACTAATTAATTCTAATTCAAATAATTATCAGACAAAATCGGGAGGTAATTATGAAAAATGCGTTAACAACAGCATTATATGTAATGCTAACGTTTTGCGTTGTACCCGCTGCTTTTGGCCAGGGTATGTTCGGAGACTCCAATGGTCATCAACACAATTCCTGGAAGTAGACCTCATATCATACATACCGCTGATCTGGATAATGATGGAGATCAGGATGTTATTGTGGGATCATTCGGTGATGACAATATTGTCTGGTATGAAAATGACGGAACCGGGAATTTCAACAGTCAGCCGCTGCTCATAGATGAAGACGCTGATGATGTTCAGTCTATCTATGTTGTTGATCTGGATGCTGACGGTGATCTCGATGTTCTCTCAGCCACATACGCTAATAACAGAATTACCTGGTATGAAAATACCGGCGCTGGTTTTTTTAGTGAACCGAAAATGATCACCAATGAGGCAAGCGGAGCAAACTCTGTATATGCAGCTGATATGGATCAGGACGGAGACCTTGATGTGGTGTCAGCTTCCATCAAAGATACAAAGATTGCCTGGTATGAAAATACGGGTGATACAGAGTTTGGAAGCCAGCAGGTCCTTGCTGAACTTGACGGACTATCGTCGATGTTTGCTGCCGATATGGACCAGGATGGTGATCCGGATATTGTCACAATTTCAAAAGAAACCGGCAATATTGCCTGGCATGAAAATGTAGGGATCCAGGATGATGAACTTGAACTTGCGGATGAGCCGAATATTATATACACCCTTGTACCGGCAGGTAATTGTAATATTACAAAGGTCGATCTGGATGTTGACGGCGATCCGGATGTGTTGGCTTCTATAGAAGATGCTGACAAAGTCGAATGGTATGAAAACAGTGGAAGCGGAACTTTCAGGACAAGAGCTGTAACGGATTCCACGGTCGGTGTAAAATCAGCTTTTGCGTCCGATTTTGACAAAGACGGTGACCTGGATATCGTGACCGTTTCCTACTCGGATGCTTACCGTGATGACAAAATCGCCTGGTTTGAAAACACGGGCAATAGATCTTTTTCAAATCAAAAGATAATTGGCGGCTATCTAAAAATTCGTGGCCCCATGGCCGTTGCAGCGGCTGATTTTGACGGTGATGGATTCCCGGATATCGTCGCAGCTTCGACAGGCAGAGACGAGATTGTCTGGTTTGAAAATTTGCTGGAGGATACGGGTGTAGACGAGTTGACCGAAAAACCAAATCATTTTGGTCTCACTCAGAATTACCCCAATCCGTTCAACCCGTCAACGGTTATAGAATACGCGCTGCCAAAGACCTCACAGGTTACCGTCAGCATTTACAACTCTCTCGGACAGTCCATTAAAACCCTGGTTAACACAGAACAGACCGCCGGACACCATTCTGTACGCTGGAACGGTTTGGATGAAAACGGTCAGACTGTCAGCAATGGAGTTTATTACTATCGTATTAGCGCAGATCAGTTTTCTGAAACGAAAAAGATGCTGTTGGTTCGATAGCACGTTCAATTATTTTCGTTAATTAATAAAGCCCGGGAATGCAGCCGTTACATTCTCGGGCTTTTTTTATGCATTTTGGAATTTATTAAAGTGGGCTCTCCAGAATACCGCGGTTATTTCAAGCATCATTCCGACATCTCTATCAATTCCCCGAGGTACGGGCTTGATAATGACAGGGCTTTGCGGATTATACTAAAACTATACCCGGTTTTGTGAGTACCGGCTATCTGCCTTTATATTCCGGATTCTTTTAGTTTTCCCCGGCCGAAATCAAATTTCCAAACGTCGGCGAATAAATGTGCGAATCTCATCCATAGCCTCGGCAGCTTCACGGAACATGGGCGACAGTAGCGGATAACAGTGTACCCTACCGACTCCGGATCGGAATTCAAAATCGACATCGACCTTTTTTGCTTTCAGGTAAAAGCGTTCAGCGTCGTCATACAATTCATCATCCATTGCGGCATTGATAAAAACCGGAGAGTCCCTGCAGATCACCGTACAGGGGGGGATGAGCGGATGTTTTGCAGAGTGAGTGCCGGTATAATGAGCACTGAACACCTTTTATGAATTCAACGGGGCAACGGATTTTTTGTTTTTTGTTCGATAGGAATCACCGGAACAGGTTAGATCCGTCCAGGGAGAAATAGCGACAGCTCCGGCCGACAATGAGAAATGTTGTTCTTTCAGGGCCAGCAGCAAGGCCAGGGTTATAGACCGCCTCCGGCAACAAGTATGCGATTCGGCTGATACCCTTTGTCGAGCAGTATTTTGTACACCATGACGGAATCATCCAGCGCGGCCGGAAACGGGTGTTCCGGTGCCAAACGGTAGGTATAAACCAGATTGACATAGCCGCAGGTCTTGGCGAATTTGGACACAAATCCGCGATGATCACTGCAGGAACCGGATACATAGCTGCCTCCATGGACGTAAAGACTCAGCTTGTCGGGATTTGCATTCTCCGGGATTATTTACTCGGCCTTGATGCTTTTGATCATCTCTTCTTGAAAGCGTACGCCCTCCGGAAGTTTTGCCTATTTTGATGCACCGTTTTCGCATTGTTGCCGAAATTCTTTAATGGAAGTGTCAAAGTCAAAGCGCAGTTTTTTCAATTTTACCTGAAAAATATGCCGATTGCGCATCATATCATAAAGTTGAAAAAGCAGCTTTTTAAACTCTGCATGATGATTCCTAATAAACTATGCTTTCTTTGACTTGACTACATCATCATCCAGCGGCATCCGTACGCCGCTAAAAGTCCCAGATAATTGCCCAACGCATAACCGACCAGCGCCAGCAGTATGGCGATGGGGATTAGTTCTTTGCGGTGATAGGCTGCAACCACCGGAGCGGATGCTGCGCCGCCGATGGCCGCGACACTGGCAATGGCGGCCATGTGAATATCCACTTTGAACAGCCTGGCGCCCAGTACAACCAGCAAAAGGTGGACGATCATACAGACGATGCCCGCCAGCATGAAATACGGGGCGGTTGCCGCCTGCGCAATGTCCGCCTGCGCGCCGATCATGGACAAATACGTATACACCAGAGCCATGGACAGCGCACTGGTGCCCGGAACATTGCGGAACCGGGTGGTGGCGAGAATCAGTCCGGATGTGGTCAGGATCAGGATTTCCCAGGTTTTTTCGGTAAAAATACCCGGCACCACGGGCAGGTAGCCGGAAATTGTTTCGACAATCCAGATCAGCAGAAATCCGACACCGAACAGCGTCAGTACATCGCGAAAATTGACCTCTTTGGATTTTTGTTTCAGATCATTGACCGCCTTGTAGGTACGCTCGGACTGTTCTTCCGTCACACGTGCAAAACGTGCAAACGGTTTGCCCCAGCGTTTGGCGGCAAACAGCAGCGGAAAATACAAAATGAAAATAAACGTGTCCGCCAGCACCACAATTCCCATCATGGTGGGAGGGGTGGATACGGCTTCGGCCACAGCAGCCATATTACCGGTACCGCCGATCCAGCTGCCCACTAACGCGCCGAATCCGCGCCAGGACTCGGGACCGAGCTGCCCTTTGAGCATGAAAAAGGCGACCATACCGCCGATGACCACGCCGATGGAACCGAGAACCACTACCCCCATGCTGCGCAGGGCAATTTTCATCGTAGCGCGAATGTCCACATCCAGCAGCATGAGAATGATAAACATGGGAACGGCAAAAGCTTTGAAATTGGTGTATACCGGCGATTCATTGGGAATCACGTCCAGACTGCTCATGACGATGGGGGCCACGAAAATCCAGATTATCGGTGGAAAATAATCGAACAGTTTCCAGCCCGTCTTTTTTTCAAGCCCGATGAATATAACCGGAATGAGCATCATGATAGCGAGCAGAGCGTAGGGGTGCGAAATTAAAACGTCATTGTGTGTCATTGGGAACTCGTGCTATTAATGGTTGCTGTTTACAGGCACATAATGACCTTTAAAGTAATCATTTTTTACTTGATATGAAAGGGTTTTAAGACGCGTCATGCCGATTAAATGCACAGCTTGTATGTAACTATCAACCATTACCCTGTTGCCAGGATATTTTTGGTCATCCCTTTGATGCGATATGAATAATCAGTATATTCATTGCTCTCCTTTTTGACAAATAACAAGAGCAAAGAGACGGTTATTCCTGGGCGGTCATGGATTTTATATCACTGCAATGACTCATTTCCCGGAGATTTCAGCGCATAGCCGCGCTTTTGCAGAACATATCCGAGCCCCCATGATGTCAGAATGACCAGCGGTAGTGATACAGCGAAACGTATCAGGGTAAACTTTATGCCGAGAAAAGAAGCTTCGAAAATGGTCATCGGAATTCTACAGATTCCAGAGGCGGTAATGTATGTAAATATCACCGCCAGCTTTGCTCCCTTTTTGTACAATGTATACGCCAGTGGAAACGCCACATAGAGTCCGCCGATTGTGATTCCGGCCAGAACAATGGCCACAAGATAAGATCTGAATCCGGTTTTCTCGCCGAAATAACGCTCCACGGTTTCTTTTTTGATCCACACCTCAAACAATCCGATCAGTACGAATGCGGCCGGCAGCAGAATGGCCATCTGCGTTGCAAAATCAACCAATCCGGTAAGCGCACGGCGTCCGGCCGGAATATCCGCTGCATATGAAAACCAGGCAAAAGCGATAAAAGCAACCACCACGCTTGTGAACAGGATTTGTTTTTTCAAAACCCGACCTCGCCAAAGGCAATACCGGTAGCGACAGCGACAAGCAGGGCAGTGATCGATCCAAGAATATTGCGAACGATCGCCACCCGCATTCCCAAAAAGGCTTTTTCAATGGGAAAGGTGATTATACCCACCATCATCAGAGTTGTGGTGAATGCCGAAATCACCATATAAAGCACTCCGCTGTTCCTGAGAATCGCACCCAGAGGGAAGGCGATGAATCCCGGCATTATCGCAAATGAACCAAGCAATGCGGATACCGCAGTGGCTGTCCAGCGGTTTGCAGCGCACCCGAGTGCGTTCTGAATTGTCGATTCCGTGACAAATCCCAGAACAATCGATGTGAGCAGAATCACCATGATGAACAGTGGCAGGATTGAAATAAAGCGTTTGAAAGCGATGCGCAATGCCCGTTTTGATTTTTCAGGGTCAACAGCAAAGGAGAGGAGTAGCAGAATCACAATACTGCCGGAAAAAAGATACCTGATCATATAGAACCTTTCCTCATTTGATCTACGATCCATGGTTGCGTGACGTGGTCTCTATAAATAATTTGTTTTTGCCGATGACGCACAAATGACAGCAATTTTGCTGACCGCCCAATCTCTTAATACCTCATTTATCCATTTCCCGTACGATATTTAAATCGAGCCAGATCAAGCGGTGATCCGAAGCCTTTTTCGCCAGCGCAGCGCCCTCGGAATCATCACTGGAATCCGGCCAAAACACCCCGCCGTTGATCGGTTTCAAGTCCGTGCTCGGGAGCAGGTGATCGATACGCAGACCGCGGTCACCCCATGCTGCGGTACGCCGTTCGATGAATTCCGGCGGACCGGGCTTCCGGCCCTGGAGCGCGCCTTGACTGGTCAGTAAATGCCCGCAATCCTGAATGTGGGGATGATTCAGCAGCTGATCAATGGCCCGCTGACCCGTCGCCAGCGTATCTCCACGGGGTGCGGCATTCAAATCGCCCGCAAGGATAAAACTCGCATCCTGCGCAAGTCCACCGCGAACACCCTCATCATCCACCAGCACCGAATCATGGTTCAGATAGTGCACCCACATGCGGATTTCGTCATAATTGCGGCGGCCGTTACGATTTTCCGGGCCGTCGAATCCCGGCGGCGTGGGGTGGGAGACCAGCAGATGAATGACTTTATCCCCGATGTTCACCGGGAGATCCCAATGCGATTTGCTGCTCAGTCTAAATATTTCAAGTTCGCCGGGAGAATACCAGTCTTTGGGGATCACCGGGTCGGGCAGATCCTTCCACAAAAAGGTCTGAAACGTGCGCGCTTTTTCAGACTGCAGCGGAAAGCGCGACAGCACAGCCATCGAGTACTGTCCCGGATACTCGCCGTACCCGAAACAATCGCCGCCGTAGATTCGCGTTCGATGGTCGGCTTGGGTTGCGATGATGCCGTTATTGTCCAGATCCTCATCGGAAAGCCGTCCTGTATTACACGGCGCGGCATAGAGATACGGATAGCTCAGGGGATTGTCCCCCTGATTCAGATATGCATCGATAAAGCGCTGTGCGTTGAGCGACAGATCATGGCCTTTACGCAGCGCATCGATATCGTGATCGATTTCATTCAGCACCAGCACATCAGGATTGATTTTCCGGATGATCGCTGCCGCGGCGTTCACCTGCTCATTTTGGCCGACACCGCTCGAATCCACATCCGTCAGTTTGTCGGTCGACAGTTCCCGGATATTGAACTGGGCGACACGCATTATTTCTTTGCTAGGGGTGCTTTTATGACAACCACTGATTTGCAAAGTGATATAGAGTGGAACGAGTAAAGAAAGGATTAAAAGTTTGTATTGATTTTTCAAACAAAACTCCTGTATTCATTTTTGTTAACCGTCAGTCACATGTCATGTGATTTGCGGGTATCTATATTAAATATTAAGGAAAAAAACGGATAATAATGTGTTTTCTCCCTGCACGTTTCGGGTCCAAATGAGTTGCTGCAAAGTACGATAGTTTTTATCGGTACAACTATCAATTTTACATTCTGCATTCTACCCTGTACTCGCCTTTTCCCCAGAATTCAGCAAACAGATATTTCCCTTTTGGCGTCAGGGTGACAGGTACCGGATTATTCTGTGAATCAAAAACCAAAAACTCACGATTGACATTTTTCATGACCAGTACATTCTGGCTGTATCCCTGTACATTATAGACAATTATTCCGTTTTCCTCGCTCACATCATTCAAGCGGATTGTCGAGTATACCAGGCAGGGTAGAGAATTGATTTGATTTTCCATTTTAATGTCGAGCCGATTGTCACCGGCTTGAAGCCGGTCGTCAGGAATCTGCAGTGTGTGTTCAAGTTTGTTGCCGTTCAGTGTTACCGAGGAAATATTTCCCTCTCCGCTGTAAGAGACGCTTATATTCCTGTTCAAATATCCGAAATCCCGGAGCTCTTTAACATATTTCGTTCCTCTTATCGCAATCCCATGTGGCATGGTTTTAATGCAGAGATTGGTCAGGGCAGCAATATAAGGACTGTAGAAAATGCCTGAGGACGAATATCGTGAAATGATCCTTCTTCCGCGCCAAAGTATTCCACCATGGACCAGGGCATGGGGATATAACGTGAAGGCTTGATATGGTAGGGGAGGGTTGCCCGGATCGTTTTTATAATATCCTCTTCATTCATAAACTCGGTATCTAATCCCTGTAATCGACCGTAAATCTGTGTCGCATAATGATGGCGCAGGTCCTTGTCGTTAAACGGTGTGTAGCCGGTGGTCCGCTGCATGAATTTATCCGGATAGTTGGGCATATAGTAAGCAGGGGCGCGGTTCTGGATTGCAAACAAGGCCAGGTTATCACCGGTACGCTGGTTGCCGGATGGTACCGCAACCAGTTCTCTGTCCTTTAATCGATAATACGCTGTAATACCCATCGAATCGAGTTTTTCAAGATATTGGGCGACTGTCTTTGCTTTTTCAAGATATTCTTCAGCTTCATCACCGGATGTGATTGAGTAGAGCATCAGGTACATATTGTATTGATTCAGGTTCATTCCATACTCAAAAGCCCGCAATATTGCCTTGCCTTTATACCTGGGGTACCCCATATTTCGGCTCATAAATGATCCCACCGCAGCGTCATAGCCGTAATCATTGCTTCCCAGAAACGGATCTTCCGAGCCGCCGCCGAGGTAATACGTTCCGATTGCCTGCATGTCCGCATCCCAGCAATACCGTTCCACCCAGTCAACCACATTTTTCAAAAGCTGCAGGTTTTCTCCGGTGACAAAACGGTCTGATCCGCCAAGCCCCCAATACATGAATGACGGCCAGACAGCACACAGGGAGCCAAACTCTTCCCGCTTGGTGATCTTTTTGTTCACCAGCTGACCGTAAAACGGGCCTTCCGGAGGCGTATCCTGTCGGGTGGGATTGGCAAGAAAATATTCACACCAGCGGCGCAGAAAGTCCGGATCTCCGGCCTGTGCCATACTGGTTGCGCAGACCGAGCCGTCAGTCAGCCAGATCAGGTAATATACATATCGAAGGGCAGCACGCAGGGCACCGGATGCATCCTGTACCGACAGCATGTGGCGTTTGTTGATCTCATAGAGTTTCTGTACCCTTGGCAAGCCGTTCAGAATCAGGGAACCGGGTTGAATCGCAGCCGCGATCTTGTTTTCACTGTTTTCGAGTAATTCGTTCAGATTACCTTTTGTTAGGCGACTTGTGATCTGTCTGACATTCTCTTTCGACAATTCTCCGCCTATCACAACAAAATCGTCAGGCTGAACCACCGCCCGCGCATATATACTCCGGTGCAGCAAAACCTCGGGCTGGTGCTGGAAAACCGCATCACCACCGAGTCCTGCATAGAAATCAAGCACCAGTCCGCGATCGGGATGCCGGACTCCGAGAAATTGATCAGATTGCTCCAGTAAAGAATCCTGTTTATCCGATTTAAAGTCGATGACTTCTTCCTGACTGAACCAGACCAATACCACCGGTTGATCGATCAATGTAGCGATATGCATATCCTGACCCTGGAAATGCAGGACGGAATGAAACGGATCATAGTCGCAACCGAGAAAACGTTTGTTGACCAGTTCGGGAAACGTGATCTTGTCGAACAGATTGGTATGATCATCGCGGCATGAAAAATTACGGTACCGGTTGGACAGTTCCTTTCCGGCCTGGGGAGATATCCAGAGGTCAAGACGGTTTTTGTTCAGGTTCATTTCAATGCGTATACCCATGCGGCTGTGCATGAGAACAGCCGCTTCGATACTGCCATCGGGTGACTGTGTCTTGGAATAGCCCGGGTCCTGCATACCGGTGTCGCTGGTCTGCAGATCTTGTCCGGACAGTGGAACGGTTATGACTGAGAGAATAAGCAAGGCAACAAGAAAAGGTGAAAATTGGGTTAACGGCAACCAATTGTCCTGTTTACCCCTTGGAATAATGTTTTTCAAAAAAAACAGAGTTGCAAATACGAGGGGCAATATGGAATTATTTAATTTATTCAAGGGTCGCCTCCATTTACAGGATCATCCGTGCAGAAACAATATTTTATGAGCGTTCACAAGAAACTATATAAAATTATTAATAAATTCAATAAAAATATATTTTGTTACAATCCATTTATTCGTTTAGATGTTTGAAAAAGATGTAAATGACTCGTGTTTGCTATCAGAAATAAATTTTTGATTTGCAGCCAGGATATCAGTCGCATCTTTAATTCGTACTCGTATTTAAATTTCTATCCAGCCATCAACGCCAATAATTTTCAAAAATATTTTTCATCCTACTATTTTTTTCCAGTAACGTCCGGTTAGGTTTTTGCACGTAAGTAATTTCGTCGATTTTTTCGATGAGATTTTCTACGATTTTTCTTGTCGGAATCTCGCACTTCATTTTGAATTTGAATACGGAGTTCTCGCACTCTTTCGATGTTAACTTTTTCGTTATAATTTTCATGACAATAGATTGCCAGTAGCAAATATGTAATGAGGCCGCCGAGAATTTGAACCATAAGTCCGTACTGACTTCGAGCTATGAGATGATAGACTTTGAGATGGCGTTTCCACCAAGCGAAGAAATTTTCAATTTCCCAACGAAGTTTGTATGCCTGAGCAACATCTTCTGCAGAGAGGTCATAACGATTTGTCGCGATCCAGTATTTTACATTGCCGATTTTATAACCGACAAGTCGTATCGACTTTTTTGTTTGATTGGTGCCGGCGTCCCCAATAAAACTATAGCATCATAAAAAACAATGCTTTCTGGTTTTATGTCATGTGCATAAAGACATTTTTTTCGTCGATGCTTTGATGCGGCAGAAAAATTGACGACCGTCCTCCTGCCATTGGTCAAAGCGTTTATGGCATTGATAGCCCCGATCAAGAACGCCGGACTGGTCAGAAGAGAGTATTTGATCGACAAATGGTCGTTCACCGGCTAAACCGCCTGTGAGATATAGTTTTGTTGGAATGGACCGATTAATATCAAAACCGAGATGAACTTTTGCCTTTTTAGAGCCGTTTCTATAATCAGCCCAAGTCATTGAAAGAACAGCATCAATCAAAGAACCGTCGATGGCAACAAGCTCCCCCAAATGTTCAAATTGCTTTGGGATAGTGGTCGCAGCTTTGGCTTGAAGTTCATTAAAAACAACAGCTAGTTGTTCGAGGCCGCGATTGTTGATAGCCTCAAAAAAGCTACTTTTTTTGATTCCTTCTTTCGGGGCAATATGCTCCCGAGCAAATGTATCTTCTTGAAGAACCTGGACAAGATGAGTCCCTGATTCATGCTCTTCAAGATGATAAAACACGAGGGCATTGAGTTGATCTTCAAATGTCATTTGCAGAGGTCGATCTCCTCGTGAAACTAATGGTGGTACCTTGGACAAGATAGCCTTGATCGGTTCCATTAGTCTTTTGAATGTTTTAGATTTTTGTCGAGGCTTAAACTTTTTGAATTTACGTCGCATTTCCATAACACCTTATATTTATTAATGTTATGAAAATCGACTTCAAAATTTTTGACGTAATGTCAAGTGTTTTTTTGTGTTATGTCATATTTTTTTGTATAATCTGAGCGTTGCAATTACCTAACCGGACGTTACTGATTTTTTTCCTTCTTTTTACTGCGTTTTCATTGCCATATTCCTGTTGATTTTTCCACGCCTGCATTGTATATTTAAAGTTGGAGAATTATATGAAAAACAAAGACACAGCAGACATACTGGACCGGTTTGGCGACGTTCTCGAGTTTCTCGACGAGTCGCGGTTCAAAATCAATGCCTACCGGCGTGCAGCGCGGGCGATTACCGAGATGGCGGATGATATCGAGGTCATGTGGAACGAAAATCGTCTGGGCGATATCCCGGGCGTGGGCAAGGCGCTGCAGGAAAAAATCTCCCAGTTTCTCGAAACAGGACGCATCAGTCAGCTGGACGAACTGCTTAAACAGACGCCGAAAGATATTTTTGCTCTGCTGTCTATTCCGTATTTCGGTCCCAAAACCGCGGCACTGGCCTACCAACAGCTCGGGGTCGAAACCCTGGACGATCTGCAGAAACAGATTGAAACCGGCAAATTAGCCGAACTGCCCAATATGGGCGCCAAAAAAGTCGAAAAGATCAAAAACGGACTGGAACGCCGCCAGCAGGCGAACGAGCGCTTTTCCATCGGTCTGGCCTGGCCCATGGCGGAACATATCATTGATTATATCAAAGAGAATTGCACAACTGACATGGGACGCATCATGCCGGCCGGATCGGTGCGCCGGTTCCGCGAGACGGTGCATGATGTGGATATTCTGGTCGAGACCGACGACGGAAAATCCGTGATCGATACGTTTGTTTCCATGCCGGATGTGACACAGGTGCTGGCGGCCGGCGATACCAAGGCCAGTGTGCTCGTTAATGACAAGTTTCAGATCGATCTGCGCGCTATCCCGACGTCAAGCTACGGCGCTGCCCTGCAGTATTTCACCGGTTCCCAGGCGCACAATGTGCGACTGCGCGAGCGCGCCAAAAAAGCCGGATACAAGATCAGCGAATACGGCATCTACAACGGCGACGAACAGATCGGCGGAAAGGACGAAGCCGAGTTGTACGAGGCATTGAATATCGACTGGGTGCCGCCCGAACTGCGCGAGGACCGCGGCGAGATCGAAGCTGCAGAGCAGGGAGATCTGCCGGAACTGCTCACTTTGAACGATATTCGCGGCGATATGCACGTACACAGCCATTATTCGGACGGACACAACACCTGCAAAGAAATGGCGGTCGCAGCGGTCGAGCTCGGTTACGAGTACCTGGTGTTCTGCGACCATTCGCAGAGTTCCACCTATGCCAATGGATTGTCCGAGGAACGCCTGCAGCAGCAGATCAAAGAGGTGCGTGCTTTGAATGCCGAACTGGACAGCATTGAGATACTGTCCGGCATTGAACTGAATATTCATCCGGACGGTAAACTGGATTTCCCGGATTCGGTGCTAAAGCAGCTTGACTTTGTCGTGGCCTCGGTGCATTCCGGATTCGAACGCGACGCCACGGAACGCACGATTGCGGCTATGAACAATCCGTTTGTAGATGTGATCGGACATCCTACGGGACGGCTGATCACCCGGCGCGATCCCCTGACGATTGATATGGAGCGTGTAATCAGCGCGGCCGCCGAGACCGGGACAGCGCTGGAAATCAATGCCAACTGGGACCGGCTGGACCTCAAGGATATTCACGCGCGTCAGGCGGTTCGGGCCAACGTGAAATTGTGCATCAATACCGATTCACATGATACCGGCAGTCTGTACATGATGGTTCTGGGTGTGGGCACAGCGCGCCGCGGCTGGGTATCCAGGTATGATGTTTTGAATACGATGCCGCTGACTGATCTGCGCAGCCGGCAGAAACGCAACCGGATGTAAACCCGCGGAGAAGAATCCTGGCCAAACAATCCAAAGAGCAGATCACGACCTATTTTGCCGCCACCCGGACGCCCTTTTACGGGGTGATTGTCACGCTGCCGTTGCTGTTGATCTACGAAATCCTGGCGCTGCTGATGATGCGTCAGGGCGAAGCGCCGCTGAGAAACGGAGTGGATATGTGGCTTCGGCATCTGGCCTCGCGGTTCGGGTCGCAGCCCGATTCCGAGCATTGGTTCAAATGGCTGTTCAACCTGGTTGGATCCCAGGGAATTTTCGTTCTCAGTCTGCTGATGTTCATTCTGGTTATCGCCGCTTCCTATTCTTTTTTCCGCCACCGGCCGGTGTTCAGTTTCAAGTACTGCATTCTCATCGTCCTGGAAAGCGGGGTTTACGTCTGGGTTCTGGCGCTGGCAGCGCGTTTTTTCGCCACTGCGCTGGCAACTTATCTGGCTATCGGCAGTGAGACGCACGCCGTAATTATCATGTCCCTGGGCGCCGGTGTGTTTGAGGAACTGCTGTTCCGGGCTGTGGGATACGGGCTGGTGGCGGCGCTGATTATCAAGAGCCTGGACGCCAAACGCAAATGGCCGGTCAAGCTAATGGTGCTTTTGGCATCTTCACTGATTTTTGCCTGGGCGCATGATCTGGCTTCTCTGGATTTTACAAATTATACGTTTTTATATCGCGCAGTCATGGGCGTGCTGTTCTGTGCCCTTTATGAATTCCGCGGACTCGGCGTAGCGGTGTGGAGCCACGCATTGTATGATCTCATTGTATTAATGGCGGGAGCGAATTGAAAAAACTGTTCAAATATACAGGCCTGACCCTGGCGGCATTGGTGGTTGCCGCTGCATTTCTGCTTTCTGTGATCCTGTACTGGCCCTTTTACACTCTATCTAATTCTGAAAACGTGGATATTATTGTGCCGTGGGGCGCAAGTTTTGATCGGGTGACCGAAACCCTCAAAAGCCGAAATGTGATTGCCAATAAACACCTGTTTAAATTATCTGCAAAATTGTTGGCAGATACACAGAACCTGCGCGCCGGTAAATTCACATTGCATGAGGCGCATGTCAAATAAATCGGCCCTGGACGCGCTGGTAAGAGGACCTCAGAGTTATTTTTCCGTGACCTTGCCCGAAGGTTACGCAGCACGGCGTTATGCGGGTATTTTCCAGAAAAAACTGGGACTGGATTCCCTGAACTTTATGCAGCTAATTTCCGATACAAATTTTATACAGAAACTGGGATGGGAGGACCCTTCCCTTGAAGGCTATTTGTATCCGGAAACCTATCATTTTACCTACGGGGTCACGGAAAAACAGGTGATCCGCACCCTGGTGCAGCAGTTTCGCAGCACGGTCCCGGATTCATTCTGGGTGGCCGCAGAGGAACAGGGTATGACCCGGCGCGATGCAGTTACGCTTGCGTCCATCATCGAAGGCGAAGCCATGCTGGACCGTGAAATGCCGCTGATTGCTTCGGTTTATCATAACCGGCTTGAGCGCGACATGCGCCTGCAGGCCGATCCCACCATTCAATACATTATCCCGGAGAGTCCGCGACGGCTTTTAAACCGTGACTTGAAAATCGATTCTCCGTACAACACTTATCTGTACGCCGGACTGCCGCCGGGCCCGATCAACAATCCGGCGGTCAACGCCATTCGTGCGGCTGTCTATCCGGCAGAGACCTCTTTTTTATATTTTGTCGCGGACGGAAAGGGCGGACATACCTTCAGCCGCACCCTGACCCAACACTTAAACGCCAAGCGCAAATTTGACCGAATTCGCAGAGAACACCGACGCAAGGAGCTGAATGCCCAACGTGAAGAATAAAGACTATATTGATAACCTGTTGGCCGAACTCAATGAAGAACAACATCATGCGGTTGTTCATACGGAAGGACCTCTCCTGGTCCTGGCCGGCGCCGGCAGCGGCAAAACCCGCGTCCTGACCTTTCGCATTGCGCATCTGATCGCCAGCGGCGCGGCCGAACCGCACGATATTCTGGCCATGACCTTTACCAATAAAGCCGCCGGTGAAATGAAAGAGCGCGTGCGCAAACTGGTACCTGTGCCGCTCAAAGGCATGTGGATCGGCACCTTTCATTCGCTGTTTGCCCGGCTGCTGCGCCGCGAAGCCGACCGTATCGGCTATGACCATAATTTTTCCATTTACGATGTGGATGATCAGGTTTCCCTGATCAAATCTATTCAAAAACAGTTGAACATCCTGACTCCGCAGGTATCCCCCAAACTCATCAGTTACAGTATCAGCATGGCGAAAAACGCCATGCAGTCCGCGGATCAATTCAAGCAGAGCGCGGATTCACCGGTGGATGACGTGGTGTCCAGGGTGTTTCTTGAATATGAAAAACAACTGCGCCGTCACAATGCCATGGATTTTGACGATCTTTTGATCAAGCCCATCGAATTGTTCGAAACGTATCCGCTGGTCATGGAATATTATCAGGAACGTTTTAAGTTTCTTCTTGTGGACGAATACCAGGACACCAACCGCGCCCAGTATCACATGCTGACACTTTTAGCTAAAGCGCATCAAAATATTGGTGTGGTAGGGGATGATGATCAGTCGATTTACCGCTGGCGCGGCGCCGAACTGCGCAATATTCTCGAATTTGAAGAAGATTATCCCGGCTGTAAAAAATATCATCTGGAACGCAATTATCGCTCGACCGCTCATATTCTCAATCTGGCGCATTCCATTGTGGTGAACAACACTCAGCGTCATCCCAAAAAGCTGTGGACGGACAAAGGCGATGGTGAGCCGGTTTCCATGGTTGCGGTGTACAATGAACGTGAAGAAGCCCAGATGATTGTGGAAAAAATCAGTCAGGAATTCCGCAAAGGCGAACGCGATTTTTCGGATTTTGCCATTCTTTACCGCATCAACGCCCAGTCGCGCGCCCTGGAAGACGCGTTTCGCGCTGAAGGTATCCCGTATGTGATTATCGGTGGCGTTCGGTTTTACGAACGCAAAGAGATCAAGGATGTGCTGGCGTATCTGCGGCTACTGGTGAATCCCTCGGATACGATCAGTCTGCGCCGTGTTATCAACAATCCCACCCGCGGTATCGGCGATACCACTTTGTCCAGAATACAGGCGTTTGCGTTGCAGCAGGATATGCTGCTTTTTCACGCTCTGGGCCGGGTGAATGAGGTGGAGGGTCTGCAGAAACGCGCCAGAGAACGGGTGCTTGGATTTTATGAGATGATCAAGCGCTATCAGAGTCTGCTTGAAGAAATCTCTCCGGCTGAACTGGCCGCAACTCTGGTGAACGAACTCGGCCTGATTCGCAAATACAAAGAGGAAAACAGTATCGAGTCCATAACCCGGTTGGAGAACGTGCAGGAGCTGCTGCAGGCGATTGCCGAGTACACGCGCAATAATGAAGAGGCGACCCTGGAGACGTATCTGCAGGAAGTGTCTCTGATTACGGATCTGGACAACTGGGATGATGATGCCAAAGCCGTGACGTTGATGACCCTGCATGCCGCAAAAGGTCTGGAATTTCCGGTGGTGTTTATTGCCGGCGTGGAAGAAGGACTGTTTCCACTGTCACGGTCCATGGATGATCCGCATGCCCTGGAAGAAGAACGCCGGCTGTTTTATGTCGGCGCCACCCGCACTCAGGAAAAGCTGTACCTGTTCTGGGCGCGCAACCGCAAGCGCTATGGAGAGACCCGCAGTTACAAATCCAGATTTTTGACCGAGATTGATATGCGCTTTGTCGTACAGGAAAAGAGTCCCACACTCACACGGGCCGAACATTCGCAGCAGAGGTTTCCAACGCAGCGCTCACCTGAACCCGAGTTTGTGGACAGTATGCCGAATTATGAAGATGAGTCTCAGGAACCACAGGAACTTTATATCGGCTCACGAGTCAAACATTTTAAATTCGGCAAAGGAACGGTGATGCAGATTGAAAAGCACCCGACCACTGTCAAACTGCAGGTCAAGTTTGACCGAACCGGCATGAAACGACTGGTACTACCCTTTGCCAAACTGGAGATTTTATAATATGAAATATTTTTTAATCATCTTGATCCTGCTGACTGCATTTTTATCCGCTGCACAGGATGCCGCTCCGGCTCTGGAGGATGAACAGGCGTTTCGATTCGCTGCAGAGCTGCAGCAAAAGGAGCTCTATGATCTGGCTGCAGCGCAGTTTCAAGAGTATGCGGATACCTATCCGACCAGTTTCCGGGCCCCGGTCGCGCTGCTGCGCGCCGGACAAAACTATGAAAATGCGGACAGCCTGCTCAAAGCCTCAAATGTCTATTTGTCCCTGCTGCTCAAATATCCCGAATCCAATGAAATCGACCAGGCACAATTCAGCCGCGCCGGTCTGCTTGCGAAAACCGGCCAAAACCGCAATGCGGCGCTGGCCTACGAACGGCTGCGTGTGCTAAATGAGGACAGTCCACTGATCACCGACGCCCAGTTGCGCGCGGCAGAACAGTATCTTGCAACGGGATTGCATCAGAAAGCGATGGATGCTGCATTTTATGTACTGGAACAGGAAGAAAACCACCTGAAACGTCTGAACGCCCGTTATCTTGTCGCAAAATCGCATTACGGTCTCGGAAACTATAAAGATGCGTTGCAGGTTCTTGACGATTTTTCTTCAGCTACCCTGAAAAATGACCTGGAAATAAAAATCCTGGCCCTCAAATCCGATGTCTATGAAAAACTGGGACGCTACAGCAAAGCGGACAGCATTGTCCATTTTGTGCTCAGACAGCCGGTCGCCAATCCTGAATTGGGAAAAATGGCGGTTGATCTCGCCTCTTCTCTGCATCATCAGAAACGTTATGCCGAGTCCGATGCCGTGATCCAGTTGTCCCTGGACAAGGTGAAACAGGACAGTCTGCGCAATGCTCTGCTGTTTCTGTACGGCGATAATGCCTGGGCCCGGGGACACTATCAAACAGCCGGGTCTCATTATGCGCGCGTACAATTGAATGAAAATAATCCGGAACGTCCCTGGCTCTGGTTCAAGCAAGCCATGGCCGCTGTGCCCACTGACCCCGATTCCGCGGAACTGTTTTTCACCCGCGTGCTGCAGTGGGAGCAGGATATGGAGCCCTGGTTATACACCAAAACTGCACTGGAATTCGCCAAACTTCAAACGAACACAGACGCCCGCAATGGCGTGCGCACGCTGCAGCAGGCCCAGGACAAAGTGCGGATTCCCGCAGCCAAAGCCGAACTTTTGTTTGAAAAAGGGCAGATTCAGAGGCTGTTTCTTAAAGATTTTTCCGGCGCTCGCGCCAGCTATTCCTCGATCATCTCTTCATTCCCCAACAGTCATCTGATCGATGACGCACAGTTTCGCGTCGCACAAACCTACGAACAACAGAACCGTTATCAGTATGGCATGGACGAGTACCGCCGTTACCTGAACATCTATCCCGGCGGTGATTTTCAAAACGAAGCGCAGCAGCGTCTCAGTTATCTGACGTTTTACGCGCCGCCTTCATCCGAACAGGCCGCTGAAGCGTTTAGCCGGCTTTTGTCTGCAAATTCCGCATCATCTCAATTGCTCCTCGATCGTGTCGAAACCCGGATTCATACATTCCATGATTATCAGCGCGCCCTCACAGCGCTGAATCAAGTTGTAAATTCAGCCGACGAGACGCTGCCGCAGGACAAACTCTTCTATTATCAGGCACTGTGCTATGATCGTCTGATGATGCGGATGTCACTGGATCAAAACGCGGTGAGCGCTGCACAATACAGTGATTCACTGATCCAGGCCGCTGACCGGTTTATGGCTGTTTATCGGGACAGTCCGCATTACAATCATGTGCTTTATATGCACACGCAGGCTCAGCTGTCACAGATCGATTCGGCTGCGACTCGAGCTGCTTTTCTGGCAGACCGAATTGATCAGTTTATCCATCCCGATGACAGCCTTGCCCTGCGCATTCAGTACGAATGGGCGCGTGAAAAAATAAGCTCGGGACCGCTTGACAGCAGTGATACCTCTGCAGATAGTCTGCTGCTGCGGGTCGCCGAGCATACACGAGACGGGTCTCTGCGCAACAATGCGCTGTTCGGCGCTGCTGTGCTGCAGCATGAGCGCGGTCAACTTGATTCGGCGCGCTCCCTGCTCATGGAGATTGTGACCCGGCCTGAACCGGAACGCAAAGCCGAGGCCACATTCCTTTTGGCCGGCTACCATCAGCAAGCCGGGGCCCATAAACAGGCGCTGGCCTTGTACGACAAGGTCGCTCAATATTATTTTTATTCGCGCTGGGCGTCGCGCGCCCGCGTTAAAGCCATTGATTTGCTGATGCAGCTGGGCGAACACCGGCAGGCCAACCAGCGGCTGGAAGATTTGCGCAATCAGGCGCTCCCCGCACGGTTGAAATTGTATTATGATCAGGTGAGTGATGATGAAACCCTGTGGCTGTGGGCGCGATCCGTGGAGCGTATGAAATCCATTCCCGAGGCCGTTCGCGCTTATAAAATGTACCTGGAGCGCAATGACGCCGCTCACCGCGCCGAAGCCCTGTTCCGGGTGGGCGAACTGGCCAATGCCTCCAATCAGCTGGATATGGCTATCGGGCATTACCGGGAATGTGCGGATTTTGCGCCGCAGGACAGTCTGGGCAGGCTGGCGCGTTATAAAACCGCGGATATTTATTTTCAGCGCGGCCGCTATGAACAGGCGCTGGAACAGTATGAATTGCTGAATCAACAGTTTACCGGAGACCTGCGTCGGCAGGCGGAGCAGAATGCGATCATTTGCGAATATCAGCTTGACCATCTGCGCCGCGCCCAGCGTAAAGTGCAAGCCTTTACAGAAACCTGGGATGACCGCAATGCAGAAGCGCGGTTTTTGTACCAGGAGGGATTGTACCATATCCGCACCAAAAATTTTGACGATGCTGAAAGAGCCTTTAAACAATGCCGCAAATATGATGATGTGCCCCAGGGGGCGCGCGGCGAACTGGGCCTGGCGCGGCTGTATGTGGTGCTCAACAAAACCGAAGAAGCTCTGAAACGCCTGACCCGCATTCCGGGCAGATATGATGATCCCGATATTGTTGCCACGGCTTATGTGAATCTGGGTGATTTCTATTATGAAAACCGTCAGCTGCAGAATTGTATTGCGGCCTGTAAGAAAGCGCTGGAAACGATAGACAGCGGACGACAACGCGCCCAGGCTCTGGATCTGCTGGTGAATGCCTATGATGATCTGAATCTGCGCGACAAGGCGATTGCCATGCAGAAACAATATATTCGCGAGTTTCCGGATAATCCGTCTGTGTTACGACGCCGAATGCGGATCGGTGTGTTTCTCTATTATATGAAAGAATATGACCGCGCGATTCATCATTTCAACGAGATCAAACCGCTGCTAAGCGCGGACGATTATACCGAAGTACAGTATTGGATTGCCAAAAGCTATGCCGACGCCGGTTTGACGGAAAAATCCGTGATCGAGTTTCTCAAAGTGCGTTATATGTGCAAACAAACCAAACTGCCCTGGGGAGCTACCGCGCTGTACGAGGCCGGACGCGGATATCGAAAACTCGGCAAACCTGAAAAAGCCATTCGCATGTTTGAACTGGTGGTCAGGGAACGCGGGGCTGCCGATAATATTGGCCGGGCTGCAAGCGATAAAATTAAAGAAATTCAAAGCGAGATGGCAGAGACCTTATGAATAAAATTCTGCAGGCAGATGCAGCTGCACTGATCAACATGGCTCTGCGTGAAGACCTGAACGAGCGCGGCGATATTACCGTCAAGGCCATTCTGAATCCCGAGGCTCAGAGGTTCGCCCGTATTGTTGCCAAGCAGGACGGTGTTGCATGCGGAACCGAATTCAGCGAGATGGTGTTCAAGACCGTTGACGCCGGACTGGAAGTGCAGATCTGCGTTCGTGACGGGGATCTGGTTAACAATCGCGATCTGATGATGAGCGTCTACGGACGCACCGCTTCCATACTACAGGCCGAAAGAACAGCCTTGAATTTTCTCGGACATCTCTCCGGTATCTCGACTCTGACGCATCAATTTGTCAAAGCCGTGTCGCATACCAACGCGAAATGCCTGGACACTCGTAAAACCACACCCGGCTGGCGGCGCCTGGAAAAATACGCGGTCGACTGCGGCGGCGGTGTGAACCACAGAATGGGCCTGTATGATATGTTTCTGATCAAGGAAAATCATATTGCGGCCGCCGGCGGAATTAAAGCGGCTGTTGAACAATGCCGCAGGGCGATGCGTCAGCGCTCATTCTTGGCAGAAATTGAAGTTGAAACAACAACACTGGATCAGGTCAGGCAGGCCTGTGAACTCGAGGCAGATCGAATTATGCTGGACAATATGAGTCCGGAGTTGATGCGGGAATGCGTTGAATGGGTGAATGGCCGTGTCGAACTGGAAGCCTCGGGTAATGTGTCAATCAAGAGCGTGGCAGCCATCGCGGAAACCGGCGTGGACTTTATTTCGGTGGGCGCTCTGACCCATTCCGCTGGAACATTTGATGCCAGTTTGTTGTTGGATAGTGTATAGAATTTTGACACAATAATGTGCATGTGTTCAATACTCCAAAAGGATTAGTTGATTTTATTGCACTTGTGTTGTTTTTATAAGATGGTATAGAATTTGCATCTAATATACAAAAGGATGAGATATATGCAACAAAAGGCAAAACGGATGAATCTGTTGACTGACAGTGGAAAAACACCGACTCCGGAAGAATTGCGCAAGGATGTATCGGAATTTCTGCGTGAAAAATATGGAAACAATGTGGTGGTGCCCCAGGATGCCGACCATATGGGCAGCGGAACGGAGGAAAAAGATGATAATGATAATCCGCCGCGCCAGATTAATTTTGATTTAAAACCCACACAGCTGGAAGCTTATTTAAAAAATTATGTGGTGGGACAGGATACAGCGGTTGAAATTCTGGCAACCAAAATTTGTACGCATTTTAACCGCATGAACTATGAAATGTCAAACCCGGACTCGGCCGAACTGCTCGGCAATATCAAGAGCAATGTGCTGATGATTGGTCCGACCGGTGTCGGTAAAACATATATTATCAAGCTGATTGCTCAGAAACTGGGTGTGCCGTTTGTCAAAGGCGACGCCACCAAATTCAGTGAAACCGGATACGTGGGTGGAGATGTGGACGATCTGATCCGAAATCTGGTACACGATGCCAATGGCGATATGAAACTTGCGGAATACGGTATTGTCTACCTGGACGAGATTGACAAGATCGCATCCACCGGCAACGGAGTGGGGCCGGATGTGTCCCGAAGCGGGGTACAGCGCACCCTGTTAAAGCTCATGGAAGAAGCAGAAGTGGATCTCAAAGTACCGCATGATCTGGCTTCGCAGATGGAAGCCGCCATGGAAGCGCAGCGCACCGGCAAAGTCAATCGTAAAAAAGTAAATACACGCAATATCTTGTTTGTCATGAGCGGCGCGTTCAACAATCTGGATGATCTGATAAGACGCCGAATGAATCAGCAACCCATAGGTTTCACCCGGCAGGATTATGACGTCCAGCAGGTGGGCAAAGAAGAGCTTTTAAAACAGGTCAAGACAGCAGATTTGATCCAATATGGATTTGAAAACGAGTTTATCGGCCGTCTGCCCATCGTTCTTTCGCTGAATCATCTTGATGTTGCAGGGTTGTATAATATTCTGAAAAATCCGAAAAATAGTGTCATTCAGGGTAAAAAACGTGATTTCAAAGCCTACGGCATTAATCTGGAATTTGATGATGATGCTCTTCATCGGATTGCCGAGATGGCCTATGAAGAACAAACCGGAGCGCGCGGACTGCTCAGCGTGATTGACAATCTGTTGCTAAAGTTCGAGAAACTGCTGCCGGATACACAAATCGACAGTCTGAAATTTACAGCGTCAATGGTCGAGGATCCGGATACAGAGCTTGAAAATCTGCTGACCGAGTATTATATCAAAAAATTTCAGCGGCAGTTTTTAACCAAGAATAATGTCGTCATTACGTTTACAGAGCAAGCTGTGGAAAAATTAAAAGAAAAGGCTGCAAATGACAAGCAGCCGCTTGATAAAATCTGCAGTGAACTGCTGGAAGATTACGATTACGGTCTCAAACTGCTGGGTTGGGAAGAATTTTCCGTGGATGAATCGATTATCGATGATCCCAAAAGCCGGCTGGAAGAGTTGATCAAAAGGGCCTATGAGAAAAAATAAACACCGAGAGACTCAACCCAAGGCCGTTTCGGGATACCGGGACGGCCTTTTTTCGTGAAAGGAGAGGAAATTATGGACTTTATGGAAACCGTCCGCCGGCGGCACAGTGTGAGAGCGTTTCAAGTAAAGCCGGTATCGGAAGATCTTTTGAAGGAAATCATCAATGCGGGCAGACTGGCGGCTACCGCCCGGAATATTCAGCCCTGGGAGTTTGTCGTGGTACGCGATCCTGAAACCCTGGCATCCCTGGGGCGGCAGGCCAATTACGGCCGATTTATCGGGTCAGCTCCTGCCTGTATTGTGGTGTTTTGTCAGGATACCAAATATTATCTGGAAGACGGCAGCGCCGCCATGCAGAATATGCTGCTGGCTGCGACAGCGCTGGGACTGGGCGCCTGCTGGGTGGCCGGCGACAAGAAAGAATATGCCGGGGATATCCGTAAGCAGCTCGATGCACCGGATGATTATAAACTGATCGCCATGATGCCGGTGGGATATATCGAAGGCGAACCTTCCGTGAAAGGCAAACGCGATTTGGCTGATCTCATCCACTGGGAAACCTTTTAGCTGATGCCTGATATCCGGGAAAAATTGTCGCATGTTTCCACTCAGCCCGGTGTCTATCTGTTTAAAAACAGTCGCGGCAAAATTATCTACATCGGCAAGGCCAAAGTGCTGCGCAACCGTGTGCGCAGTTATTTCCAGAAAAGCCGCAATCCTGACCCGAAAACCGTCAGGATGATGCAGGGAGTGCGGGATTTTGAGACCATTATCACGGATACCGAAGTGGAAGCTCTGATCCTGGAATCCAATCTGATCAAAGAGTATAAACCGCGCTATAACATTAATCTCAAGGATGACAAGAGTTATCCGTATATACGGATTACCCATGAAGCGTTTCCACGTATTTTCCCAACGCGTAAACTGGTGCAGGACGGTTCTCGCTATTTTGGACCGTATACGGATGTCCAGGGCATGCGCAATCTGCTCAAGACCATTCAGCGTCTGTTTCCCATCCGTTCCTGCAAACTTTCGTTAACTCGACAAACGATAGCAAAAGGCAGATACAACGTATGTCTCAACTATCACATCAACCGATGTTCCGGACCCTGCGAAGGGTTTATTTCCCAGGCGGAGTATAACAAAACCATCCAGTATATAATCGAGTTTATCAATGGCAATACGCATGCCATTGAACAGGATATCACGGAGCATATGCAGCATCTGGCCGAACAGCGCCGCTTTGAGCAGGCGGCGCGAATGCGCGATCAACTATTGGATATTCAAATGTTTACGCGCAAACAAAAAGTGTTTGATCCGGAACTTCCGGACCGCGATGTGATTGCTGCGGCCTCAAATGATGACGATACCTGCTGTGTCATCTTTCGAATCCGTCAGGGAAAAATACTTTCAAAGAGCCATTATTTTCTCGAGAATACCCGGGATGAGACGCCGGAATCCATTTTTGAAGCCTTTATCAAACAATTTTATCTGAAAACCACGGATATACCCGGCGAGATTATCATTCCCGCCAAATTAGAGGACCATAAAGCGGTGGAAACGTGGCTGAGCCATCGCGTGCCTGTGCCGGTGCGCATACAGGTTCCGGAAAAGAACGATACACGCGAACGCCTGCTGGGGTTGTGCGAGCGAAATGCCAAATATCACCTCAATGAACTCGAAATTCAGAAACTGCAGAAAAAAACCCATGTGGCCGGTGCCGTCAAGGCGCTGCAAAAGGCGCTGATTCTGGATGATCCGCCGAAACGCATCGAAGGCTTTGATATTTCCAATATTCAGGGCACCGATCCGACGGCATCCATGGTGTGTTTTGTCAACGGTAAACCGAGCAAATCGGATTACCGCAGGTTTAAAATCCGCAGCAAACAGACCCCGGATGATTTTACCATGATGCACGAGGCGGTCAAGCGCCGCTATTCGCGCATACAGCGGGAAAACAAGGATATGCCGGATTTGATTCTGATTGACGGCGGCAAGGGACAGTTGAATGCTGCCGTCAAGGCTCTGAATGAACTGGGGATACGTAAACAGCCGATCATCGCCCTGGCCAAGCGGCTGGATGAGGTGTTTATGCCCAACACCCAGGATGCGCAGAATATCCCCAAAGACTCTGCAGCCTTGCGGCTTTTACAGCGGGTTCGCGATGAATCGCACCGGTTTGCCGTCACCTTTCACCGCTCGTTGCGCAGCAAGCGCGCTCTGTCGTCGGAACTGGACGACATTCCGGGCGTAGGCCCGACACGTCGGCAGTTGCTGCTCAGGCAGTTCAAAAGCGTGGACAATATCAAAGCCGCCGGTTTAAAAGAATTGAAAAATGTGGATGGCATCTCAGAGTCCATTGCTGAAACCATCTATAATCACCTCAACTCCGGCGAAGGCGAATGATCAGTCCGCAGGACTTTGTTCCAAGGTATCCTCAAGCGCTTTGGAAAATGTTCTAAACTGTTCGTAAAACTCCCGGGGATGCGATGCCAAGTAATTTAACGTGGTATCAAACTGCGCCGCTGTCATAGTGTGAGCCGCCAGAGCGGAATCCAGTATTGCGGTCTTTTGCGAATCCGTCAGGGCCTTGCTCTCGGCGAGGAGCAGATATGTTTCATAGACCTGAAAAAATTGATCCACATCAGGTTTAATTTGCGGTGTCTTTTTTTCTGCACATGCGAGCAGGAGGGTGGTGACTATCGCGATGACCGCTATATGTTTCATGGTTTCAAATCCTGTTGATTTTTTCAATCAAAATATACGAAATAAAAGTGTAAAGAGTCAATAATAGTTACCCATTTTGTCATACAGCTTGACTGCTGGGCGACAACTACACGGGGCAGGGACAGCCGTTTCAAGTTCTTGCTATTTACACACGTTGTACCATAAAAATAGAGTTTAACCTAAACTGAGCGATTCTTCGAAAAATAAAAAACCTTTTGGGATTATAATGGATTGTTATTATTTTAATTAAGACAAAATCAACTAAAATCAATCCACGCACCCAAAAGGTGACAATAATATGAAGAAAAAAACCAATTCAAAGCAAGTAAAAATTTCAAAAATCGAGGTCACAACTGAAAAAATGAGCGGGCGCGGCGGCCTGTTTTTCTTTATCAAATATGTCGAAAACATTGGTTTTTTCAAGCTTTTCGAACAATGTCTTGGTTCTCTAAAAGGTTCGGCCAAGGGCATTAGTTGCTTTCAGTTTATTAAACAAGTTGTGGGCTGGTTCATTGATGGCACCGACCGTTCCATGTTAGGCTTTGATCGACGTAAAAACGACGACGCTTATGCCGCGCTCCTAGAGAATGAGCCTTGGCACATGGCGACATCGCATCAGATAAAGAGAATGTTTCGCCGACTTGGTTTTGTCGGACAATGGCTCTTTCGTTCTATTTTGCTCAAGCTTTTTATCTGGCGCCTTCATGTTGAAAAGCCCAAAGTGATCATATTATTCGCTGATACGGTGGTCTTTGACAATGACGATGCCCAAAAACGTCAAGGCGTTAAGCCAACTTATAAGAAGAAAAGGGCTTTCAGCCGCTGCAAATCAGCTGGGGGCCTTATGTGGTGGATGCATTGTTCCGTCCTGGCAATGTGCACTGCAATCATGGGACAGATTTGAGAAAAGCTGTTGGACGTTTGGTCAAAGCGATTCGAACCCATTATGCTGATGTGCCAATCATACTGCTTAAAGACAGCGGTTTTTTAGATGATAAGAATTTCAGATTTTTTGAAGAACGCCTCGGCATTCATTATGCGTGCAGCGGAAAGCTCTATAAGGGTATTAAACAATATGTTAAAGAAGTTCCTGTTGATCGATTTCACTTGTATCAAATGTCGTGGTCGTTTGTTGAATTTGGTAACCGGCTTGACACGTGGTCTACATTTCGGCGATGCATTTTCACATCACAAGAAACCGAAGATAATGGCCAGATGACCTTTGATTTTGCTCGACCGGACAATGTGATTTATACAAACATTGGCCAGAATAAAGAATGTGATGAAAAGCTGGTGCAGGCAGTTGGCGATGACTATTTAAAGGCGGAAAAGATCATTGAATTGGATCATAGTCGCGGCAAGGGTGAACTTGTTCATCGTTCACAAAAGGATTTTGTCGTATGCGAGCAGCTTCCCTTTAAAGGCTTTGGAATGAACAGAGCCTTTTATTACATTTTTTGATGAGTCATTTTCTATACGAAGCTTTCAAGCGTGATATGACCCAGGATGTGTTACCGGTTACGAGCTATCCCAGCACTTTTCGCCGGACTGTAATTGATTTTGCTGTCAAGATAATATCGACGAGTCAACAGGTAATCTTGAAAGTCACCCAAGCTACTTATGATGCATTAAAAATTCCACTTTTATGGCAGGCGATTCGCGAACAAAAACCAGCTTTCATGACATAGAGCAAAATGTTTCCAGAAAATTTTATTTCACAGGATTGATACGCCCTAATGTTAGTTTTTTCATGTTTTTAGGCATAGTTCATTTTAAAAACAGGTAAAAAGACTTTTGTAACATGAAAACAGAATAGAATTTACACAAATAGACATGACTGGCTCCCTTTTGAGCCAGTTTATTTTGTTCTGTTTTAAAATCGCTCAATTTAGGTTTAATATAATTTTTGAATTGAGATAATACGGTTGTTCGTAACGGCCCGTCGATGTCCGCCGGTCGACCAGCCTGGTCGACCTACATTCAAATCGTTCCGCCAGTCTCCTTGGCGGAATGCAGCCCGGACACTCTGTGTCTGCGGTCTGTTTCTCACCCGGCGCACAATCCGCCCCCAAACACCTCAATTGGCTTGCCCGTAGCTTCGAAATCCCGTGGTCCGGCTTTCTTTTAGTTTTCGAACCCTTGACATTAAGCATAAAATATGTTATCTTATGAAGTTTGTATACATATAATATAATATAATAGAAAATATCGCAAATAATTTAGGTATTTCGCAATGAATGATCAAATTATGACCGTGGAAGAAGTGGCAACGTTTCTCAAGGTCTCACAGCGCACGGTCTATGACTGGGCGCAGAACGGTGAGATTCCCTGCGGCAAGCTGGGCACATCCTGGCGCTTCAAACGCGACGAGATCGAAAACTGGGTATCGCGCAAGCTGACGCCGCGAATCCGTTCGGATGAATCGCATACCATGACTTTATCATCGATTTTCTCACCCGAGCGTTCGCTTGTACTGGAGGAGACGCGCAAGCAAGCCGTACTGAACCGGCTTGTTGATGTGTCTGTCGAACTGCCCGGGGTGCGCAATCGCGCCGAGCTGGCGGAAGCGGTGTACAATCGCGAAAAACTCATGAGCACCGGCATCGGACTGGGCATTGCCGTGCCGCATGTGAGGCTCCCGGAGGTCAAAGAAGTGATGGCTTCAGCTGCTGTGTGTAAACATCCGATTACCGATTATGAATCTCTGGACAATACGCCGGTACAGATTGTCATATTGATTATCGCCGGACGCAATCAGCATGCAGAATATATCCAGGTGCTTTCGTCTGTAGCTTCCATGCTCAAACAGGAGCATGTGCGTGAGAACCTGCTCGGCTGCAGCGAACCGTCTGATATTTATGAAATCCTGGGAGAGCGCCATGTCTGATACACTGAGCGGCGCCGGTGTTTTGATTCTTTTGGGGGCCGGCGTGTTCGGCGGCATCATGAATGCCATACTGGCCCGACGTATCAGTATTCCTCAAGTGCTCGGTTATATGGCGGCCGGTATTCTGCTGGGCAGCAGCGGACTCAAACTTATCAAGCCGGCTGATATTGAAATGCTGGCGCCGATCAATTTGTTCTGTCTCAGTATCATCGGATTTCTGGTTGGAGGCGAGATCAAATTCGGTACTCTGAAAAAATACGGCAAGCAGTTTGCCGCCATTCTGATAAGTGAAGGTCTGGGTGCCTTTATTATTGTAAGTGTTTCCACAGCGGGCGTTGTTTACTGGGTGAGCGGCAATGTTTCCATTGCCCTGGCCGCCGGACTGGTTTACGGCGCTATCGCGTCAGCCACGGACCCCGCTTCCACCATGGCGGTGATGTGGGAATACCGCAGCGCCGGAATTTTGACCACCACGCTCACCGCCATCGTTGCTCTGGATGATGCCCTGGCGATGACTCTGTACGGACTGGGCAGCGGCGTGGCGCAGTTCATCGGTGGGGGAGAGGCGCATATTGGCAAAGAACTGCTGCATATCGGATTTGAACTGTTCGGTTCCATCGGACTGGGTATCGCTCTCGGGCTCACCATTGCGCTCATTCTTAAACGTTCCGGTTCACTCGATGTGGCCACAGCGTCCACGGTCGGGCTGCTCATGGTGATCACCGGAATCACGGATTATTACGCCATGGATATCATCCTGGCTGCTATGGCCGGCGGCATTACCGTGGTCAACATGACGCCGTTCTATTATGAAAAACTGTCCGAACGCATCAATGCATTCTCTACATTTATTTATGTGCTGTTCTTTCTGTTCGTAGGCGCCCGGTTATCGCTGCAGTCCATGCCGGTCTGGCTGTGGTGGATTGTCGGATTGTATGTCATCGGACGCAGTATCGGCAAAATGGGCGGCGCCTGGCTGGGTGCTCGGTTGTCCAAAGCGGACCCGGTGGTACAGCGTTACAGCGGTCTGGGTCTGCTGGCCCAGGGCGGTGTGGCTATCGGATTGTCCATTATGGCGGCGCATAAACTTCAGGGCATCCAGGTGGCTGACGGTTTGGCCCTGGGTGATGTCATTATTTTTGGAATCACCACCACCACGTTTCTGGTGCAGATCATCGGACCGGCCTGTGTGAAACTCGCTGTGAATCGGGCTGATGAAGCCGGGCGCAATATTACAGCCGAAGACATTGCCGCCTCTCTGCGCCTGACCGAAATAAAGCTGTCCAAAGAACATCTGGTTCATTCTTTTCCCGTATCCGGGATGTCATTGCCATGTTTACGGAAACCGGCGCCACAACTATCCCCGTCGTTGATGCGGAGGATCGACTCGCAGGCGTCATCGGCGTAGAAGAATTGCGCAACCTGATTCTCAAAGAGCAAACCTGGGACTGGCTGGTGGCCGAAGATGTGCTTGTCAAACCGCGTGCCACCCTGCATCCCGGCCAGTCGGTGAAAGAGTCGCTGGGTACATTGGATCAACTCGATATATCAGAGGTGCCGGTTGTCGATGATGACGGACAGTATCTGGGAAATGTTCATCGCTCGGGTATGCGTGAAATGATTAATAATCGGCTGATTCGAAATCAAATTAAAACCACCTGATCATTGAAAATCAAAATGTCGGACGTATTCTGAACGGTGTTGTCAATGCCATGAACGGCTGGTCTCTGCAGCAGAAACGCTCTTTTTTACTGGACAAGCAGGGCGAACAGGTGGGCAGCAAGCTGTTCACGCTGATCGACGATCCGCATATCGTGGCCGGCCTCGGCAGCGGTTTGTACGACGGCGACGGTTTTGCCACGCGCAAGCGCGCCATGATTGAAAACGGGGTGCTGAATCAGTTCTACATCGACTGGTACCGCAGCCGCAAACTGGGTGTGCAACCCACCACCGGCGGCACGTCAAATCTCATCCTGCCGCCCGGAAAACGCTCGATTGACGAAATTATGAAAGATCTGGGACGCGGTATCCTGATCAATGGATTTATCGGCAGCAATTCAAACTCCAATACCGGCGATTTTTCAGTCGGCATCACCGGAACCCTGTTTGAGAACGGTGAACTGACGCAGCCGATCGCGGAAATGAATATCGCCGATAACCATCTGAATTTCTGGAACAAACTGGCCAAAGCCGCCAATGATCCCTGGATGAACAGCAGCTAACAGATGCCCCGTCTGGTGTTCACCGATGGGGTGGTGGCCGGTGTGTAGCTAAAGCATTAGATTCTTTAAAAACCCTGGCTGACGGCCGGATTCATTCGAGTCCGGCCGTTTTTTTGTGGAACGCCTGGAGTGACAAGGGCAGCAGGAGGGGAAATGTGCAAAGTCGAAAGGTCTGAAAGTCAAAAAGTCACAAGGTTGGTTGCTTTGAAATCCAGGCCCGCAGCTGTAAAATGGTTGAATTGTAAAAGCTGTCGAATTTAACGGCCTGTGCACGAAAATAGAGCAGCGAACGAAACGAACAAGACGAACTGAAAATGAATCATGAATAACCCATGTTAAAGAGAATACCGATAGAGGTATCAAAGGGAGGGCAAATTTTGAATCGAGTCATTTGCAATGTTTTTTCCAGACAGTATATGCTGGAGTATATACTGTTGCATTCCTATTGATCTGATTGACTGACCCGGATCTCACAAGTCAACTTCCCGGTTGTGCCGCGAGACTGGATTTATCTTTAGCAAGATGTGAATATTTATCACAAAAATGGAGGTAATATTGCAGCCACTTTAGAAAAGACGGAATTTTATCAACTATTATTTTATTTTTTTTAATTGTTCAAGATAACGTTTTCTGATGGATTCCGGTAAGTTTAGCAAAACAACCCCCTGTTTCCGTTTATCATTACAATTGCAATGCTAAACGATCTGTTTAGCGCACAAGCGAATAAGAAATTTATTTGATAAAAGCAATGATTTTTATTGATTTTATAACTAATATTGGGTAGTTTCTTTTGAATGCTCATAAGAAACTGTATACTTACTGTTGGCTGGAGAGGACGATAGCGACATGACACCAACGGATCGACAATGCGACGAACCCGAGCTGCCGACTACGGAGTACTCGACGTTCGTGGACTTCTGCAAGTATTCGGGCGGGATAGAGACCGCTCAGATTTCAGTGTTGTTTGCAGTGATGTCGGGGCTCGTCTACTCTCCTCTTTGGCGATAAGGCACCAAGCGAACCTTTGCTCACCTGGATGAAGGCCAGTGCAGCTGTCCTCGCGATGGGTCTCTGGGTGATTGAGGAGAGCCACGCCTACCTGGCGAGTGCTTTCTTCTGCCGCGCGCGTGAACTCGAGTCGGACCTCGATTTCCGGTGATTCACTCGGCTTCCGAAGGTAACGCCGTTCTGGCAGGGGCCGGCGAATTGGGCATTTCGGCTTCTGTACGCTGGGTTTGTCATGTTCTGGATTGTGGCTGCCTGGAAGACGTAGATCCGGGCTTCAGCCAACAAATGGGTGCTGCCTGAAGCCGCACCCCGCCGCGCCCTTCGGTCGCTCTGGGGTCCGGCGCAGCAGACCCTTGCGTTTGAACGAAACCGCTTTGCGGTAGCATAAAAAATAAAATAATGGATTTTTATGAACATAACGAATAATCAAAAAGATCAAATAAAGACGCAAATCAAGGATCGGCTTGCAAAAGAGCGAGAAATCCAGAAAATCGTAATTTTTGGTTCGTTCACAAAATCGAATGAGCCGAACGATATCGATATTGCAGTTTTTCAAAACAGTGATGAATCGTATTTGTCTCTTGCCTTGAAATATAGAAAACTAGTACGAGACCTTTCCAAACTATATCCGATTGATGTGATTCCTTTGAAAACCAATGCTAACGGAAGTTTTTTAGATGAAATAAAAGATGGTGAAACGATTTATGAAAGATGAAACCAGAATATGGTCGATTTATGCCGGGGAAAATCTTGAATCCTCCAAGATCCTTCTTGAAAGTAGATTATATAATCCTTGCCTTCAAAATATTCAACAAGCTGTTGAAAAAGCATTAAAATCAATATTTATCGAAAAATCGATAAAGCTTCAACGAACGCATGATATACTTGAGCTCAAGCAAGTGTTGCTCAAACATAACATTGAAATTGAATTATTCGACGATGAATGTGATTTTCTCAATTCAATCTACCTGCCGTCAAAATATCCGATTGGCAGTGTTTTGGCTGATTATGAGCCAGATGAGGGTATTTGTCGGGAAGGGATTGAAATTGCGGAAAAGACATTGCGGACTGTTAAATCCATTATTGAATAAAATACTCTTTGAAATACGATTGAAAGTTAGGACAGGCCGCGTCAGCTAACTAATTGTTTCAGCTAAAATGCAGCCGCCCGGAAGCTGCTAACAATAAGCTTTACCTGACACGCGGGACGTGTGCCTTTTGAGTTTTTATCGAGTGATTTGTAGATTGGATTTTTCTGCGCAGTCTGTACCGATTCAACCCGCGTGCAGGTTAACTAAGCGAACAATAAAAACAAAGATAAAACTCTAGAAAAAGTAAAAAAAAATAAAAAAAATGACGGGGTATACTGGATACTATAAGCTTAGGTTTGGTGATCATAAAGTTGGTTTAAAATATGAAAACAAGATGATAATATTTGAAAGAGTATTACATCGCAAAGATATTTACAACTATTTTCCATAAACATTACTAAAAATATCAGCATTGTTTCAATACCGAGTTTTATCTTGTACCCATTTTGCGGTTTAACTTTTCAACAAGGCAATTATTTTAAGTATCAGTATCAATAGCAAGCATATAACTTAAAATGCAGCCGACCGAAACACGGAGGATTTTGGGTTGTGTTGAGGGCTGGGTTCGTACAAAGTTTGGATTTTTGTTTGAATTTTGTGCGTTTTGTTTCGGCGTTTGATTAAACGTTATATGTAAAAAATACCTTATATTAACAGGCACTGTCATGAAAACATTTGTGCTCAATCTTTGGGAATCGCTTAAAACCAGCTTTTGGTTTCTACCCGGCTTGATTATTATTTCTTCTATAATTATCTCTTATTTGGCTATCGCTGTTGATAAAAGCTGTAACGCTAACGCTTACCAGCTTCCCGGGCTCTTATTTACAGGCGGCGCCGAGGGAGCGCGGACTGTTTTAGCCACTATCGCCGGCTCCATGATAACCATTACCGGTGTGACATTTTCAATCACAATTGTTGCGCTTACATTAGCATCGTCGCAATTTGGACCCCGTTTAATGCGGAATTTTATGAAAGACCGGGGAAATCAGCTTGTGCTGGGGATTTTTAGTGCAACCTTTATCTATTGCCTCCTCGTGCTTCGAGCGGTTCATACGAGTGAAACATTTGCTTTTATCCCCAACATCTCAACATCGTTCGCTATTGTCCTCTCCGTACTCAATGTCGGCATTTTGATCTATTTCATCCATCATATCTCATCATCCATTCAAGCTGACTCTGTTATATGGTCAGTCTACAAAGAGCTTGTGCAAAGCATCGAACGCCTTTTTCCCGAGGAATTAGGCCATGATTTGGAAAAAGATGAGCTTGATGCGATTGATTTTTCAGTCCAGGAAAAAGCCTTTCAGAACTCTCAGGTTCTGTCGGCCAGCCAAAGCGGCTATTTGCAGGCTGTCATTAATGAAACGCTGATGGATTATACTACGACAAAAGATGTGTTCATCAGCATTCATTACCGGCCGGGTGAATATATTATTTACGGCAGCCCGCTGGTGACTGTCTATTCCAATAAAGCCTTCGATGATGATACCGAAAAGATCATTCAATCATTTATCATAGGAAACAAGCGAACGCCCGAACAGGATGTCGAGTTCTCCATTCATCAACTTGTCGAAGTTGCAGCACGAGCACTATCACCCGGCATTAACGATCCGTTCACGGCAATAGCCTGCATTGACCGGCTGGGCTCTGTCTTGGGCATTTGTGCAGCAAAAATTTCCCTTCTGCCCGGCGTTTCGATGATCAGGGTAAACTCCGGATAATGACAAAACCATTTACGTTCGCCGGTATAACAAACGCCGCTCTCGATCAAATCCGCCAGTATAGCCAAACGAATCCGGCTGTCACCATTCGGCTGTTGGAAATTCTGAACACAATTGGCCCGCTTACCTGCAACCGGCAGCAACGCCAGGCGCTTCTCAGACAGGCTGAAATGATAGAAAAAGCCAGCCGTGAATCATTGCCAGATGAGAATGACAAAAAAGATGTGCAGGAACGCTATAAAGCCCTGCTCGATGCGCTTAAATTTGAAAACGAAAAATAGCAAGTATCTATTTATCAGGGAGGCCACTATGAAAATATTTTTTTCCGCGATTGGGCTTCTGCTTTTGGCCGCAGTAAATCCGGCCAATGCTCCAAAACTTCGCCTTCGGACCACTTTTTTCAATCGGTTTCATTTTCACATTTTAACTTTTAGCTCGGAGGAATCAATGATGAAAAAATAATCTTGAAAATTTTAGCCGGAATGATTATCGTGTCGAATACTGTCTTTGCGCAGGAAGAACCACTTGCCAGGCAAATTCAATCCATCACGCAACACGAGGCATTCAAAGTAAATGCACTGCTTCAGGCAGGTTTCAGGTATTCACTTGCCAATGATGAATTTCAGGGCGGTCGCACCTTCAAAGCCGCCAATGCCCGGTTGAGTTTCAGGGGGATGCTCGACGGCAAGTTTTACTATCGTGTATTTTTCAACATGGTCAGTGAACCCAATCTGCTGGATGTTTTTATTGGCTATCGCCACAGCGATGCGTTACGCATTACAACAGGGGCTATGAAACCGAGACAAACACAGGATTACATTCCTGATCCGGGCTCTACGGATTTTATTGACAGAACAAGAATTACCGGACTTTTGGTCCAATCCCGTGAAATTGGCATTTCTGCCGAGGGTGATGTGAACGGACTTTACTATTATTCGGGACTATTTAACGGCAACAAGATGTTATCAAATAGCAATAACAAATTTTACGGCATCGGACGGTTACAATATACGTTCAGGAATATCATTCCCGGAACGCTGCAATTAGCCGTTCAGGGTTCGCATGGCGATTCTCCTGACGTCCGCAGTGGTAGTTTTGGCCCGATGTTGAGGGGTGAACGGACCATTTACGGCGGCGATATGAGATTAGAGACGGACCACTTTTTGCTTGCCGCTGAATATCTTGCAGGTCAGCTTAAAACAGAGGATATTGCTGATAAAAAAGAAGAGATCAGCGGTTATTATGCCACAGCGGGTTACAAGCTCTTTAAAGAAACCATGTTCCTGGGACGCTGGCAATCGTGGGGCTATAAGGAAATGAATTACAGGGATAATCAATTTACTTTTGGGATTAATCAAAATTTTACCAGCATCACCAGTTTTCAGTTAAACTTTGATTCTTATTTCCCGGAGAATGGAGACAAGCAGCATGGTCTGTCTGTCTGTCTCTTATTTTGCAGGTACAATTTTAAATCAAGTCCTTGATGAATAAAATTATTACCAACGGTTAACAAGTTTACCAAAGCCAACGGAATAATACTTTACCACCTAAAGTGGAGCACATAGATTCTCTTACAAGACTCTGTAAAAAAAACAGTTCTTTGGCATAAAATATCAATTATATTTTTATATTTTTAAAATGAAACCAGATTACTATTTATTTTTCTGTCGATAAGATGGTCCTTCCATCAGTATAATCTCCGAGTTTTTAACGAGCCGGTCTGCGATGGCTTGAGCGATTACAGCACTTTGAAAATCTCTCCCCAGCGGCCAAAGGGCAGATTGGTGGTCACGATTGTACTCACACGTTCATGCCTGGCACTGAGCACCTGGAAAAAAAGATTTGATGACTGTTCGTCAAGCGAAAGAAAACCCAACTCGTCACAAACAAGCAGACTTGGAGTTTGATAAAATTTTAGTTTTTTTAACAACGACTGATCAGCTTGAGCGGCAATGAGGTGATTAATCATATCAATAGCTGTTGTGAAGAGTACACGTTCATTTTTCAAACAGGCTTGATAAGCTATGGTTTTTGCTAATCGGGTTTTTCCGGTTCCGGGGGCGCCAATAAAGATCACGTCTTGTTTTTTATGAATAAAATCACATTCGGACAAACGCAAAACAAGGGATCGGTTCTGTTGTCGGGAGACATGGAATTTAAAATCAAAGTCACTTGGCAAGCATTTATCAATCAAATGCGACGCTTTGATTCTGTTTTCAACAGAGCGTTTCCAGCGTGATTCGTTTTCCAGGTCAAGCAAATAATCGAGCAGCCACAGAAAGCCGTTGTTCTGCTCTTTTTCTTTTTCAAAGGCATCTTCGAGATATTCGGCCATGGTATTGAGTCGCAACTGCTGCAATTTGTGGATTGTATTTTCAATTTTTGTCATCATTGTTCCTGCTTTTTTTCAAAGTAATGGCATCATAGATTAACAGATCGGGTTCCTGTAATTGTAACTGATTGAGCGTTTCATCTTTGAGGGTAACTTTGGGGTAATATGTTTTAATATGCATTTTTTGATGCAGGATATTCTCAACATAATCGACGCCATAGGCTTTGTATTTGAGGGTTATTTCAACGGCCTCCACAACTGCTTTGGCTCCATATTGTTCTCTTAATTCCAGGAGATGACTGGATGCCCGGAAAGGCTTTTCCCGGCCTTGGCCAAATTTTCGATGAATAGTTTGATGGGTTCACCCATTGAAAACAAGAGTTGTTCTTGTCTGGTTAACCTTGCCTTTTTACGTGTTTTCAAAAGTTCTGAAATATGGTTCGGATTTTCAATAACAGCCCGGCGTTTCCAGCTTCGCGTGTGTACAGCAACAATTTTGTTTTTATGGCCTGCCCAAATTGTATGGTTATCCGCTTTGACACTGACTGTTTTACCGGCCATCCACCAAGGCGCTGAATAATAATTTGCATCAAATTTAAACCGGCAATCGGAATGGACTTTAGCTTCTGAATGATCTCTGGTATCCGGCAATACATCCGGCAATGGACGCAGGGCTTTCGGCTGAAAACGTTCAACCGGTTTTTCATTCGTTGTTGCGTGAATACGTGTATTTGCAATGTGATCGCGCCATTTGCAGGCTTGCACATTTACATCATCCAGATCGGCAAAGGTGCGGCACGGCCAAAAGTTATAGCGAACGTAATGAACACCGCCTTTTTCTATCTTGCCTTTTGCGGATGCGTCCCTTATGCCGCACGCGTAAGGTCTGATATGAAAAGGGCGCAAGAAATGCAAATAATCTTCGTTGAACCGGATAATATCGCCGATTCGTTCAATGACCGCTGTTTTCAAATTATCGTGCACCAGTTCTTTGGGAGCGCCACCAAAGAATAAAAAAGAATTCAACAGGGTGCGCATCACAGCTTCTTTGTTTTGACTATGTGTGAACTCGATGTAGAGCATTCTGGAATGGCATTCTATCACCGTCATGCAGTACAGTTTTCTGGAGGTGTTGCCATAAATGAGACTGCCGAAATGCCCCCAATCAAACTGACATTGTTCACCAGGGCTGCTTTCAAACCGAATGTAGGCTTTGGATCGTTTCTTACCTCCTCGTTTAGCAAGGAGGTAATCGCGCAAAATCGTAATCCCTCCGGTATAGCCTTTTTCGTCGATACGTTGTTTAATAACAACAGCGCTGGCGTTCGGCCAACCTTCCAGCAGTTCATCAATATAATTATAGAACGGTTCCAATTTACCTGGCTTTGGACGTCTGGGAGGTGTGGCAATATCCGGGGAGTTGAGATATTTTTGCACAGTTGGTCTTGAAATACATAACTTTCTGGCAATTTGGCGTTGTTTCATGCCCATATCAGCCAATTTGTGAATTTCAAAGATGATTCGTTTATTCATCATGACTTTTGGCCCTTTCAAGAGATTCAGTTACAAGTTTACGGATCGTCATGGGGTCCCAGTTTTCAAAATCGGAGCGGGTAGTCAAGGGTTTTGAAGGCAGTGCAACCGGCTTTTTCGGCAAAGAAAGCACCTGAAACATAAACCCGTCAAAGGCAATCAGGGATTTTTTGATCAAAGCGTTTCTGGCAGTGATAAAATCATCAAGACTTATCCTCAGCATCGTGCAGAGCCGGTCCTGACTGTAATAAGACAGCCCGTGCCGATCTCCGACAAGCACGAGCAAAAAGTAAATCAAAAGCTCGTGTTGATTCAAACTGGTAAAAAAATGGTCTGTGATAAACCGGTGTGGAATAAAACTAAATCCCCCATCAATGTTACGCACCCGGTCGGGAATAAGGGGTTTTTTGGTGATTTTCATCATTCTGCCTCCCAATAATAGATCACGTACAAATTCAACTGAAATCTACTATACCACAAGGCAAATAGCAATAGCGTCCATTTTTACAATTAAATTCTTAAAGACAAAAAAAGGTCAATATTTTTATGTAAATCAGCCAGTTGCACGATTAACGCGTCCATTTTTACAATTTTCCCGGATGAATCAATTTTATAAGGATTCATTACACAAGTGTATAATTTTTCTGACTGCTTTTTTAACGCGTCCATTTTTACAATTTTAATCAGCTCCGCTTTTTTTGACTGGTTCGCATTGCGTTTTTTCTGAAGGTCTCGGTTTCTTTTCACATAGTCTGGATGCTTTTTACGATACTCTTTTTGATATTTATCTAATGGATAGGTCTTGCGCCATTTCTTTAAACATGCGACTTGCTGTTCGTGATACTGAGAATCCTGAATCATTTTTTGTTTTTGCCAGGCACGTTTGCGGGCTCTTTGGCAGTTGGGGGCACTGCAGTATAACTGATTGCCTTTGAGCCGGGGATTAGCAGGTTTTTGCTTACAGCAATTCTTGCAAATAATGGTTTTCTTCATCACAGACACTCGTATTGGTGGAAGGATAGTTAGGGCTGAGAACCAACATACAGCCAAAAACAAGCCCAATAATCTAAAGTGCCATAAAAATTAATTTGTGAAAGGGGGAAAAAGAGAATAAAACGAATGATATGAAAATAAGAGAAAATTAGATGGAATTTTTATGAATATTTATGAAAATGAATTAAATGAAAGAAAATGTATGGTAAAGTTTTAGACCGGTGAAAATGGTAAAGAATTAAAGTGGTGGTAATATAAAATTGCGTTCTGCTGAATTTACCAATTGTTTAGCAGTTTTTAAGCTTTTTGAAAAATAATAATTTAAAACCAAACAAGGAGAACTAAAATGAAAGATCGAAAAGAGTATATCGACAAAATGTCGGCCAAACTGAAAGAATGGGAGGCCGAGATTCAGAAACTTGAAGCAAAAGCAGACAAAGCACCGGCAGATACCAAAGCTGAATATCGTCAGCAAATCGAGGATTTACGCAGCAAGAAAGAAAAAGCGCAACAAAAGCTCGATGAAATCCAGCAAGCGGGTGAGGATGCCTGGGAAGATTTGAAAGATGGTATCGAACAGAGACTGGAAAACACTGGGTGATTCCATAAAAAGTGCTTTCGGTAAATTCAAACAGGACAGCGAATGAAAAAACTAAAAAAAAATAAAAAAATAGGATTGGCTCTTGGGGGCGGCGCTGTTCTTGGCGCCGCCCATATAGGCGTGTTAAAAGCGCTTAAAGAGCATGACATTTCAATAAGCTACGTCTCGGGAACCAGCATCGGAGCGTTTGTCTCAGCGTTTGTTGCGTTCCAAAAAACCTGGGAAGAGGTAGAAGAAATCACTAAAGATTTGAATTGGCTGGATATTTCCGGGATTTCCCTTTCAAAATTTGGCTTGCTTGCAAATAAAAAACTGGGCGAGCTTATAACGGATCATGTCGGTGACGTCAATTTTGAGGACGCTAAAATCCCGGTCGCAATGATGGCAACAGATATTACCAGCGGCGACAAGGTTGTTCTGAATAAAGGCAATTTAGCTCAAGCTGTAATGGCAAGCACATGTATTCCCGGTATTTTTGTTCCTGTGGAAATCGAAAACAAATTGCTCGTTGATGGCGGTATCGTTGAAAATGTTCCCATTACACCGCTTGAAGATATGGGAGCTCAAGTTACCATCGGTGTTGATTTGAATGCCGAACACCTTTACAAAAAGCCGGAAAACATCATTGAAGTAATGCTAAGATCATTTGATTTCTTGATTAAAACAGCCACTGAGCTACAAACCGCGAAAGCGGATATTCTAATCAAACCTGATCTCTCGGATTTCAATATGGTCGATATTGAGCAAGCAGATGACCTCATTAAGGTGGGCTATAAGGAGGCAACCAAAATTTTGCAAAAAGTAACCTGATAACCACATCAAATTGATATCTTGGCAAGGACCACTGACAATCTGTCGACAACTGTAAATCCGGCTACAATAGCCATAGATTATTATCTTTGGCATCATTTTCGGGTGATAAGAAGGGCACTTCCACCTTTACATTCTCAAACTTTGTAAATGCTGACCGCAATAAAGACTGTCCACGAATTACTGCGATATCGAATGCGCTCGGAGGCGATAAATAAAAATCAAACTTGAAAGGGAGCGGAATAAATTGTAGATTATGATCGGTGTGATAAGCTTGATGAATGTGACAATGTGAGAGAACAGCGGGAGACCTATGAAGAAGAAAAACAGTGGTCTATTCCACCGGCCAAGGCAAAACCTGTCCGAATTGTGAACAGCCTGTAGATGAATGTGTGTGCAAATCTCAAACAAAAAATGCCGGGTCAGGCGCGCCGGTGATCAAAATCCGCCGGGAAACCAAAGGTCGCGCCGGTAAGACGGTGACAACGATATTCGGTATTGTGCCGAATCAGCAAAAAGACATCGCGACGCAATTGAAACAGCAGTGCGGCACCGGCGGATCGGCCAAAGATGGAGTGATTATCATCCAGGGCGATCATCGAACAAAAATCAAGGCATTTCTGGAAAAAAAAGGCTATACGGTCAAACTCGCCGGCGGTTGAGTTTAGCTGCGCTATCCCGCCGGCTTTTTACATGTTTTATTTCAGGTCCTGCCAGGCCAGGGTGGAGGCGCCCAGCGCAGCTGCGTCGTCGCCCAGTTTCGCTTCAATAATATGAATATTGCGCAGGGCGATATCAAAGACATTCTGGCGCGCCACTTTTTCGACAATCTCTACATAGGGTTTGCCCAGCGCTTCGACAACCCCGCCGCCCAGCACGACATATTCGGGATTAAAGATGTTTACCAGGGAGGCCACAGCGTATCCCACATAGATGGCGGACTGATGAATTGCCATGACAGCAGCCGGATCCTGATCCTTAAAGGCTTTGGCCAGGCGTCCGCTTCTGATGCGTTCGTCGCGGTCTTTACCCTTAAAGATTTTGGTTTTGACGCCCCTGGTTTCAGATTGACGGATGACGCGTTCAATGGCGGTGCGGCTTGCAAACGCTTCCAGACAACCGTGATTGCCGCATCCGCACAACGGGCCGTTCGGGTCCATGATCATATGTCCGAGTTCACCGGCGTTCTGGTTAAATCCGTGCAAGGGTTTGCCGTCAATGATAATGCCGCCGCCGACGCCGGTGCCGATGAATAAACCGACAACATGTTTCGCTTTTTTAGCTTCTCCGAATGCCCATTCGCCGATCAGGCCGGCGTTCGCATCATTTTCAACTTTGACAGGTTTGCCGGTCAGTAATTCCAGGCGCTCTTTGAGCGGCGCATTTTTCCATTTCAAGTTGGGCGTTTCGATTACAATCCCTTTGTCCATATCCAGAGGGCCGGGGGAACCGATGCCGATGCCGGCCACCTCTTTTTTGAAATCAAGTCCGGACTCTTCCGCCGCTTTGAATATACATTTTGCTATGCGCTTGACAACGGCTTCAAATCCTTTTTCGGGTTTTGTCTTTTTTTTTGGCGCTGCCGATAATTTTCCCTTTTTGGTCCGTTACGGCGGAATAGATTTTTGTGCCTCCAAGGTCTATACCAATCACAAAAGAGTGTTCTGTCATAGATTATCCTGGTTTTTTCGATGGTCAGTTTTGATATGATAATATGAGCAAAAAAACCGGTTAAACGCAAGAAAAAAATGTAAATTCGGGATGTGCCGGCTGATATTATTTTATGGTGAACTTTTACTAAACATAAATCTGTCCGCATGATTGAACAGTATTGACAATGTGCATATAAACGATTATATTTCATGTTCCAGAGTATTGAGAACAAACACGAAAGACGTTTATATGAAATTATCTCATTTCAGAGCAGCAGGAATGGTTTCATTCATTTTAATGGTTTTGATATCAGCATGCAGCCATCTCAAGCAGGCGCATGAATATTATGATCAGGGGTCGTATTCTCAGGTGGTGCGTCTGTGCCGCGAGGCCATCCGCGCCGATTCATCAGATACGCAGGCCTACTTTCTCATGGGCAATGCCCTTGAAGAACTGGACTCGCTGCAGGCTGCTGAAGAGGCATTTACGGCCTGTGTTCAACAATATCCCGATAATATGAACTATCGTCAGTCTGTTAATTGTGTGTTGCTGAAACGCGCCCGTACTGCGAAACAGGATTCAAACTATTATGATGCTTTAAACATGATCGAGCGGGCGGAACGCTTTCATACGGATTCAACCCGACAGGTAGCGTTGAAAGCAGATGTTTTGCGGGACATGGGCAAGCACGATCAGGCTGTAAAGCTGTACCATGTTTTACTGACATTCAAAAAAGACAGTATCCCGATTTTGCGGATTCTGGATGACCTGCAGACGCGAAAAGAGCGGGCGGAGCAATGGTTTGAAAAGGGAAATCAGTATCAATCGAAACGCCGATTTGAAGCGGCGATCGACCACTATGAAAAAGCTTTGACCTCCAAGCCGGATTTTGAGGAAGCGCAATATGAGCTTTATATCACCAAGGGCAGACTGTATTACAGAATGGGCAGTTCTGAAGATTTGTGGGAGTCCATTATGCAGTTCGGTTACGCTGCGAATATTCATCCGGAGCGGGCGGAACCGCACTATTATATGGGATTCGCTTACCACAAAAAAGATCGAAAAGAATATGATAATGCGATTCAGGCGTTTGAAAAGGCCGCTGACTTGCAGCCGGACAGTGAAATCGGACAAAAAGCGGTCAATAAAGTCAGAGAACTGCGCGCGCATCAAAAGAAAATGCAAGAGTTTTGGAGTCATTAGCCGTCATTTATTATGCAATCTTGAAAAAATATACTATAGATAGGGTGTTAGCTGTATGAAAGTTACAAAAGCGCTGAATGATTTGACGTGGGAAAAGGTCGCCCGGTTTGATGAACAGGCCACAAATGGCGAGGCCTGGTCCTACTGCGAGAACAGCCAGGTACGTGACGCAACCGTTTATCAAAATCATTTATTCGGACGTGTCGGTAATTTTGTTGAAGAATTTCAGGTTCAGATCGCTGTCAGTGATCAGGAAATATCCAGTTCCTGCACCTGCAGCAGTTCGCGGGAGACCTGCATCCACGTCATTGCTCTGTTGTATACCTGGGTGAGTGATTCCGAGGACTTTATACATGTGGACCGTGTGTCTGAACGACTTAAACATTCAGCAAAGATGAACTCGTTTCCACGATTGCCCGGATATTACGCACCTATCCGCAATTGACCGAGACGGTTCTTGGAAAAGATTTAAAAGACTGGGATAAAATTGACAGGGATCCCAAAACCGAGTTTTAACAGGAAAGCGTTCTTTTCAACCAAGCCGGAATGGAGCAGTGATGAAGCGGAAAATTACTTTTGGAGCGCGAATGCTGCATGTGTGTTATGTTCTTTTCATTTTATTGTTGTTTAGCGTTTCTGCAAGCGCGTCCGGAGCAGAAACGTTGCCTTTGCCTGAACCCTTGAAGGACAATGTCAGGTTCTGGATCAAGATATTTACTCAGGTATCCTCGGATCAGGTTGTGCTGCATGACCGAAATTATCCGGATATCATTTATACGGTCATACCGATGGACAGCACAGAGGACTGGGAAAAGGTGACGAGAATACGCACCTATATTGAAGAGAATCTCAAGGCACTCTCTCAATCCGGAGTGGTTGAAAATGATTCGCTGTCCCGGTTTCAGTATGACCTGTATATGCTCTGGTCCTCTGTACAGGATTCGGCAAAATTCGTAAAAGCATCGGAAAATATCAGAGCTCAAAGAGGCTTAAAAGACCGGTTTCAGCAAAGTATTGTCCGGTCTGGACGTTTTCTGCCGTATATAAAATCTGTTTTTAATGAATATGATATTCCGGAAGCCCTGTGCTATCTGCCGCATGTGGAATCTTCATTCAACTGGAATGCGCGCTCCAAAGTCGGGGCCGCCGGGATGTGGCAGTTTACAGCCTACACGGCGCGTAAATATATGAGGATCAATTCAATTGTGGATGAACGCTACGATCCGATCACGTCCACGATTGCAGCGGCCAGGCTGTTAAAAGACAACTATAATGAATTACAGTCGTGGCCGTTGGCGATCACTGCGTACAATTACGGTCTGAACGGCATCAGACGCGCCAGTGAAAAACATGCAACGCGCGAGCTGGATGAGATAATCGCGCAACATAAAAGCCGATTGTTCGGGTTTGCATCAAAAAACTTTTACGCTGAATTTTACGCGGCCTGGAAAGTGTCAACTCAATACAAGATTTATTTTGGCGAACTTGATCTACTGCCTCAAGTCGAGTACAAATCGGTGGTTTTGGACCGTCACGCGACCCTGGACCAGCTGTCTCTGGAGTATGATATTGATGCACAGACGATTCAACAATACAATCCGGCTTATCGGATTTCAGTCAAAGTGATTCCGGCGGGATATACGATACGACTGCCAATTACAGCGGGCAGCTTGAACGATCAGAGTTGAACGGGTGTCCGGGTTGCCGGCGATTATTAATGCTGGTTTGTCATTAAACTGTGGAGCTTGACAACAAGTGACTTTGAAAAGAAAAAGCTTTCATGCCAGTCCCTCTCAGATCTCTAAATACCCACAATTGCGTCATGATCTTGAGCCGTTTCATGTCTATGACCGCAAAGGCCGACTGTATTATGGTTTGAATGATCCGCTGAATCTCGGCGACGAACAGCTGCTCATTTCTTCGGATCTTTATTATCTGCTGCAGTTTATGGATGGAGAGCATTCACAGGATGAGATACAGGCGGAATATCTGTCAAAATTCGGCAACCGGATCGAGGCGCAGCGTTATTTTAATCTGCTGAAAAAACTGGACAGCTGTCTTTTGATGATGAATGACCGTTTCCGGCATACATTGCGGCAGGCGCATACTGAGTATAAAAAGACAGATACACGATTGCCGGCCTGCAGTGAGCACAGCTATCCGGAGGACCCGCAGGAACTCACCCAATTTATGAACGAGTTGACACGCAACGCCCAATCCCATCTGGAGCTTGCCACCCAATTGGTGAACCGTACCGTCAAAGCTGCAGTAGCGCCGCATATTGATGTGCGAAAAGGCGGAAAGATGTACGCCCAGGTGTATAAACTGTTGGCCTTGTCCAAACCGGCTGATCTCTATGTCATTCTCGGAACCGGACATATGACCATGCAAATGCCGTTTGCTCTGACCCGAAAACATTTTCAGACCCCGCTTGCCAAGGTGAAAACCGACTGGGAAATGGCGGATCATATCGCCCGTCAATGCGAATTTGATGCGTATGCCGATGAGTTTGCGCATCGGAATGAACACAGTATCGAGTTTCAGACTCTGTTCCTTTCACATTTTTTCGAACCCACGTTTAAAATCCTGCCTGTGTTGTGTTCATTCCAGCATCAGCAGGATGATGAAACAGAAAAAATGTTAAAGTCCTTCACCCGGACCCTGAACAATGTTCTAAGTCAGTTCAAGGGCAGCATTTGCGTGATTGCCAGTGTAGATCTGGCGCACGTCGGTCTTGCCTATGGAGATACTTTCAAGCCGGATCCGCGGTTTTTAGCTGATGTGGAACGCAGTGATAAAAATACTTGATATTGTAGCCAACCAGGATAAACATCAATTCCAGCGCTATTTCCAGCAGAACGGCAATGAATATCATGTGTGCGGCTATGCGGCGCTGCGGACCTTTCTCGAAATACTTCCGGACGCAGAGGGTTATTTCCTGGATTACGATAATACAATCATGGATAATAATCGTTCAACCGTCACGTACGGCGGGATGATTTTTTTCTAAAAATGTGTTGATTTTTTTATATAAAAGTGTTACTTTTTAAGAAAATGTAACACGGAGGTTTGAATGAGTTCACTGTTGAGGTTTGGTGTTTCTCTGGATTCAGATTTACTGTCAGAGTTTGATAAACTGATTGACAGACGCGGTTATGCGAATCGTTCAGAGGCGATTCGTGATTTGATCCGGGATGCGCTGATCAAGGATGAATGGGAAAATCCCAAAGACAAGGTTGTCGGTACCATTACCGTTATTGTCGACAATTGTCTGAATACGATCACCAAAAAGCTGGCCCAATCCGAGCAAGGGCCCCTGCAGGAAATTATTTCCACCATGCACGTGCAGCTGGACGAGAATAACAGTCTGGAAGTCTCGGCGGTGCGCGGCTGTGCGAAACGGGTGCGTCAGTTGGCTCAGGAACTGATGGGTATGAAAGGGGTCAAACATGGTGATTTGGTGATGACTACGACAGGTAAAAAATTAAAATGAGGCTAATATGAAAAATATTAATGTAATGCTTACATTGACCGTTTTGCTATTCTCACAAACCGTAATTTCAAGTTCTGCTGATGTGGATTCTGTGAAATACCGGTTCAATCCGGTTGTGGTGACGGCGACTAAGGTTGAAGGCGCGCAGCGGGATATTGCCGCCAGCGTTTCCGTCATTGACCGGGAAACCATTGAAAAAGCCACTGCATACTCGGCTCTTGAATTGATCAAAGAACAAGTGCCTGGTGTCTTTCTTACAGAGCGCGCTCTGATGGGATATGGTGTGGCGAGCGGCGCTGCCGGGGGAGTCTCCATCCGCGGGACCGGCGGATCACCGGTGACCGGGGTGCTTGTTCTGCGTGATGGTCGGCCGGATATCATGTGGGAATGATGGGACATGCGATTTCGGATGCTTATCCCCTGGAAGGGCTGGAGCGTATTGAAGTGGTACGCGGCCCGGCTTCTTTTCTCTACGGCACCAATGCCATGGGCGGTGTCATCAATCTGGTGACGCGTGATGTGGATCAGCCTGGATTTGAAACCGGTATTGCCGTTGGAGCCGGCTCGTTTGATACCCGAAATTTATCAATCAGACATGGCGGGAAAGCGGGGAATTTCAATTATCATCTCTCCGGCGGACTGCGCGCAACCGACGGTCATCGTGACAATTCTGATTTTGACGGAAATCATATGACGGCGCATATGGGATATGAATTTTCTGAAAAAACCCGTCTG